>CABGHG010000076.1 GCA_902158735.1 Candidatus Methanolliviera sp. GoM_oil | reverse complement strand
GGGTAAGGTAGGCAAGAAGTAAATTCAATAGTATATTTTTTTTTAAAAATATATATGATCTTGGCATTCTTTTGGAGTAATCTTCCCAAATTACGCCCCAAACTTTTTACTTCTATTTGTGATATCCATGAGTATGGGCATCAAATCTCTACCTCTGATTCTGCCCAGTCCCCCACTCGCGCAGTTAAATTCATCAAATTTGTTTATTGAATCGCTTCTGACCCCTTCCCCATGAATGCAGATCGGAACGGGGTCACCCGTGTGGTCTCCAATCGTTACGGACGTGGTATGATCTGCAGTAATAGCGATCACAGTATCTTCCAATCTAAGCAATCTCTCGAACGCTTCGTCGATCCTCTCAAAAAATTCTCTCTTTTTAGCAAAATTTTTGTCATGCCCCGCTTCATCGGTCCCCTTTATGTTCATCAGGACAAAATCATGGTTCTTTAGAGACCTCAATGCGTTCTCAACCTTTTTATTTACGTTGGAATCTGTCCCTCCTGTTGCCCCCTCTGTAAAGACAAAATCAAGTCCGCATATCCTTGAAATTCCTATGACCAATCCGGCTGCTGCCACGACGGCGCCCTTCAATCCATATCTCTCTTCAAATCTCTCAATCTCTGGCAGGATACCGGCGCCCCTCGTTAAGATCGCGTTGGCTTTTGGAAGACCTTTCTTGGCTCTCTCCTCATTTACAGGATGTTTTGATAAGACCCTGATGCTCTGCTCTATAAAATCATTCAGTATTTCAGCCGTCTTCTCCGAACCTTTCTTTAATGCTTTAGACTCTTTTATCGGCTTTCCGTCTTCTTTAGGATCCGAAGCGGTTATATCTCCGCCTAGTCCATCTCCCCGAAAAACCAGAGCAGCTCTATGCCCGGTGGATCTTTTAAAGATGAAATCCACATCTAGATGGACTTCTTCATCTATCGCCTTCGCGAGTTCTTCCGTCTCTCTGATCCTCCCAGCCCTTCTGTCTATGATCTTTCCGTCCTCTAACGTGGCGAAGTTGCATCTGAACGCGACATCCCCTCTTTTAACATCTATTCCCGCCCCGGCGGCTTCTATCGGGCCACGACCGGTATAAACCTTATAGGGATCGTAGCCCAGCAGAGAGAGATGACCTGTGTCTGATCCTGGTGGTATGCCGGGGGAGAGCACATCCATCATGCCTGATATACCTTCTTCTGCTAGAATATCCAGATTTTCTGTTTTGGCAATGCTTAGCGGGGTTTCTTCTCTCCCATCTATCATCATCGGTCTATCCGCGCCCCCGTCCAGGACGATCAGAAGAATCTTATCTGGTATCATTTAAAAATGTCCCATTTTTAAGTGCTCAAAAATCCTTTGGATTTGCAATTATAGTAAATTCCCTCTTTTGATCATGCAGAGATGGCAGAAGACTCTGACTGACTTTTTAAAGCAGTGTAGGATACAAACTCACTTTTGCCTATCTCCACCCTTCTAAGTGGGTATATGACTTTAGCTCCTTTATATATATCGGATGCCAATTTGCCCAGGACGACTCCCTGCATGAACTGGTTAAAATCAAGCTTTTTTGCACTATTCTTCACCGTTTCTTCCATGATTGCTCTTATCTTCTCTTTTTTTGTCGTCTTAACCCTCCTCAACGTAAAACAGTGCGGCTTAACCCTCACCGTGTAACCGTCCTTTGTGGTGACGAGAAAGTTTCCAGCTATCATCGACATTTTCCGTCTAACGAGACTCCTCATATAATCTTGCGTGAGCTCGTGGGATATAAACACGGTGTATGCCTTATCTCCATCCACGCGCTCTATCTGAAAGGTTAACTTTATGTTCTGTTTAGACCAGTCATTTATGAGATCCGCCAGTGTTACTTCTGCTTTTCTTCCGATGAGTTTATTGGGATCATCTGCTATCGTCTCTTTCAGCTCTGTCTTCCCAAATATCTCTGGAGCTATAAGTTTATACCATCTTTTTTGTTTCCATGTATCTATAGTCTTTTTAACTTTTCTTACCATGATATCACCTCTTTTTTGGCCATTCTAATGTTTTTGGAATCTTTGGCAGCTCCTTTATCCTCTCTTTGATCACAGGGGGCCAGTCTTTGAGATCAAAACCATGATGAGTTAAAAATGCCGCTACCCATCTGGAGAGTCCTAAACCGACGCATCCCGTCCAAATTCTCGAAGGAGACTGTATAGAGAATCCTTGCACGAAATGGGTACCGTGAATATTGACCGAACCGACAGATACAGATCCTCCTTTAGATTCCACTCTCACCTCGTATTTTGGAATATCTGGATATTCTATATCTCTCTTCTCATCCTTCAAACCCTCAAGGTAAAAAGGATCATCTCCGACTTCTACATACCAGTTGAATTCCATCAGATCGAGTACTCTCATATATGCGTTTAGGCATTCCTGTGCAGTTTCTTTGACCTCTTCTATAGTTCCGATGAATACCATCTCTAATCTTTGAAACTCATTGACTCTATCGAGCCCCTTTGCCGCACCCCCTTCCCATCTGTAGGTGAAGCCTGATCTGTCGAAGACCTTTATTGGAAGCTCAGTCATGTCAACCATCTCATGAGAGAAGAACTGATAAAATGGTTCACATTGCGCAGGAGCGAGGACGTAAGCGGGATCTTTCAACCCCTCCTTCAGTGTATCAATTGGAAGGTCTCTTCTTATTGCAAGTTCCCTCTTGAACCGCTCAAATATCTTTGGATCTCGCTTGGGGGGAGAGACGTAATACATCCCCTCGGGTAACCCCTCTAAATACCGCATCTTCTTCATAACCTCTAGAGGGATCAATTTAGGAAATAAGACCTCAGAGAAACCGAGTCTTTCCGGGATCTCTTCAACTGCGACATCACTAATCGTCCTGAATAATTTTGCATAAGGAGGCAGGTATGTCCACTGTCCCTTTCCGGGAAACCTCTTTACCCAGCCAAGCTCTTCAGCAAGCTCGGTTGCATCCTGGTCGAGAGATAAATTTTTTCCACTCTTGCACTCATAAAGTCGAGTCCCTGGTCTCACCTTCGAGACCGTATATACCAACTCTTCCTTCTCTTCTCCTTGAATCAATTTGATTATTTTATCTACTGAATGAGACCTCAGATCGCCCTCTGAAAGTTCATTAAAGATTATCTTTAGCCCCTCTCCTATCTCGATCTTCTTTACCTCAGGTACGTCTGAGAGAAGGTCTTCTATCTTTTTTAAGTCTGCTCCTTCAAGATCAACCTCGATCTCATAATCTTTTGCCTGCATCCCCCTCAAACCGATATGATAGCTTTTCCCCAAAATTTCTCTTAAGGGGTTATAGAGCCTTATAAAAGCGTCATGTGCCCTTACATATCTATCCGATCTTATCTCGAAAAATATCTCGTCATTGGAGATGTGCCAATCCACCACCTTCGCCCCCCTACCCTCCGGGGCACCTCGCACGAGCAGACCTTGGTTAGCATCTTCTATGAAACGTTCAATATCATCTATCGCCTTTCCTACATTCCCACTGGCATTGAATATGCCCTTTAAATGAAAATTTAATTCCATCTTATAGCTCCAAAAGATCGAAGAGATCAGTCACGATCTTGATGTTCATCAGCAGATCATCCGTCGTAGATAGCAATGATCCAACGGAAGGGGATTCTATAAAGATCTCTACTCCTCTTTCATCTGTGCTGGTTCTTATGCTTGGAAGGTTATCCTGCCCTACCGATTCTTCTATCAGTCTCGCAGATATGCTCTCTATATAAATTCTCCCTTTGATATTCATCTTATCTGCTTACCTATCATCGCGTCTGCGGTCTCTAAAAACTTCTCCTCTTTTCCGGTCGGAATACTTGCCCCAGAGGCTATCTTATGCCCCCCTCCGGATCCCCCAACTTTTTCCGCAGATATCTTCATCGTTATGGATAGATCTAATCCATCATCGATCAATTTATCCGTCCCCCTCGCCGATATCCTTATCTTATTCTCTTTTTTGTCCTCATTTAGAACCAGTATAGGAAGATCGGGAGATATATAGCGAATTATGCTGCTTGCAATCTCTCCTGTAACCCCTTTGTTCTCTATCTTCATGTATTGCAGGTTATCTCCTCTTCTAAGTCTCTTTTTCAGATCCTTCAATTCGGTTATTATCCTAATTTTAAAGTCCATCAGGCATTTTTTTGCCTCTTCCATAACAGATAGATCTTTTAAACAGAGAGAAAGGGCCAACCCACTTTTTCCCATCTTGCCACAAGAATTGAGTAGATCCATTAAAAATAATAAATTTTTTACACCATCCCCTCTTATCGAGTATATCTCTCCAACAAAAGATCGTATCGCATCGGGAGAGGCATGCTTAACCAATTTCAAGGTTAAGGCATCGCAAAGGACATTCATCTCTTCTTCAGATAGAGAAAATATCTCTCTTCCAATATTCAGTTCGTTTAGAAATTCTTTTACCTTATCTTCTTCTCCGGAGAAATCGAAGTACGGATCGACAGAATAGGTAAGTCCATTTAACAAGTCCTCCCCGCCAATTTTAGCTCCCTTTTTTATCTCTATTATGCCGTTCTCCAAAGCCTCATCTCGGATAGATCTGTTGCCGCCTATCATCTCCTGTCTATCTCCTAATGCTCCAACAAGAGCTAAATAAGATAGATCTTTGTTACCACCCAGGGCTCTTGCGACCAGATAGCTCACTCCAGATGCGGAGAGTTCCTTGCCCCCGTCCATTCCTACTAAGTGAGGATTCACGTGTAAGATATCTTCTGTATTCACAGATTCATGAAATATATGGTGATCCAGGACGATCATCTTCCTCCCGTATCCTTCCAATTCTCTTATATTATTGCTCCCCATGTCGCAAAAGACAATCAGTTCATCATCGAAGACGTCCTCTAAAACAGATTCACGAAAGGATTTGAGGATAGATATCTGAAAACGTCTTTTTCTCCTCAAGAGCGCGTTACATAAAATCCCGGCGGCAGTTATCCCATCTGCATCGTTGTGAGAAAATATGTGTATTCTCCCCTTATGATCCTCGATGAGCCTTGCCGCCCTTTCTGATCGCTCTATCAGCTCTTCCATAAAATTATCTGGAGATGATCATCTCCGCCCTATCTATACTGTATCTCCAATCTTCTGGAAGTACCTTCTCCCTCTTGTAGTATTTGACGAGCCTTCTTATCTTTGCCTCCGTTAGATGTAATGCCCTCTTATTGTGAAGATCCTTTCTGTGTACATCTAAATGTTTTTTAAGTCGTATGGCCTTAATCATAAGGTTCTCTAAGTCTTCTGGCCTTTCTGGAGCCTCCTCTTTCTCTTTAAGAAATTGAGTTATCCTTTTCCCTAAAACCAATCTTGCACTCGGTACGCCGTATGCGTCCCTTAGAGCCATGCCTATCTCACTCGTCGATTTTTCATGGGATCTTAAGTCGAGGATGATATTTCCCAACTTCTCTGGGTCTTTAATCGACCATTCTGGTGGCTCAGTTCTATAGGGACGGGTCGATCCCGCCTTCCCCTTTCTTCTCGTGTACATCCTTGCCATATTTTATCTCCCTTCCATCCAATCTATAAAATCGTTCAAAGCTCTCCTTCTATGGGATATCTTATTCTTATCCTCAATTGATATCTCTGCATAAGTTTCTTCACCATATAAAAATATTGGGTCGAAGCCAAATCCGTACTTTCCACGCTCTTCTTCGGAGATCCTCCCTCTAACCATACCACTGAAAAGATTGCTATTACCATCCTCATCGCAGAAACATATAACGGATTTGAAATACGCCTCTCTATCAGGGTTACCCGCTAATAATCTCAAAATCCCCTCATCTCCGATCGTTTTAAAGGCATAAGCAGAAAATACACCAGGAAATCCATTTAGAGAATCTATGAAGAGGCCAGAATCCTCCAAGAATAGATCTCCTCCAAAGTGCTCCCAGAGATATTTAATTCCATAATTGGCCACTTCTTCCAGCTCAAAAGATTGTATCTCCGGGTATCCAACATCAAACCTCTCCATCTCAAATCCACATCTTTCTAATATCTCTTTCGCCTCTCTAAACTTCCCCTCGTTTGAGGTGGCAAATCTAATCTTTCTATTTATATCTACCCCTCCTCTCAATCGCTTCTACCCTCTTTAACACACTATTCCCCTCATCCTCTCCAAAAATTTTTTTATAACCTTTTATGAATGAATTTTTAAGATCCTCGTGATCGTTATATGTACTCTTCAACATCTGGAAGAGCACGTGGATATCCACGCCTCTTGCCTCTATCTCCGTGTCGTACCTCGATAGGCCGAAGTCTATCAGATAAATTCTATCTTCGGAAGAGTATATCATGTTTGATGTTGTAAGATCTCCGTGAACAATATTACCTCTGTGAAGTTTTCCAACGATCTCGCCAACTTTCTCCATCATCTGCTCGTCCACTATATCTCTTAAAGTTTCTCCTTTGATGAACTCCATCTTTATCTCGTCATCTTTTAGATCGAGGATGATAGGTGTTGGAACGCCGGCTCTTCTTGCGTCAGATATTATCTTCGCCTCCGTCTTTGTCCTCTCCTCTATTATAGCGTTATCCAGCGCCTTCACCCTATATCTCTTTGGTAGTCTCTTTTTTATCACCTCTCTTCTCTCTTCATCTAAATATATCGTTGCTTCGGCACCTCTAATTAAAACCACGGTATCTCCGCCTCATCCGGTCTAAAATTGGGTTTAACAGAGGATCTCTCTATCGGAGTTGCCATGCCGTTTTTGAGCATCAGAAGTCCGGTATATGCAATCATCGCCCCATTATCACCAACATATCTCCTATCCGGCACAAAAAATTTCACTTCCCGTTCTTCACATACGGTCTCAAGCATCTCTCTGAGACGCAAATTTGCTCCCACGCCACCCACCAGGAGAAGTTCATCCCTCCTTGCATAAGAAAGAGCCCTCTCCGTGACCTCGGTGAGCATCGAGAATGCGTTCTCTTGAAAGCTGAAGGAGAGATCTTCCAATGAATTTTCTTTTGATTTTGAAGTAGCAGCAGTCACCAAACCAGAGAAAGAGAAATCCATGCCCTTTACAACGTAGGGTAATCGCACATACTCCTTTCCTCCTTTTGCCAATTCCTCTACCTTTGGCCCTCCAGGATGTTTTAAACCGAAGAACCTTGAAAATTTGTCTATCGCGTTTCCAACGCCTATATCGAGCGTCTCTCCATATATTCTGTACCTTTTATCCCTATAAGCGATGACCTGAGAGTTTGCCCCACTTACATAGAGAACCAGGGGATTTTTCGCGCCCGTAAGCCATCTTCCGAATTCTATGTGTGCAACGCAGTGGTTCACACCTATTAAGGGAACTTTCAATAATAAGGATAGGGCGCGGGATGCGGTGGCAACAGTCCTCAAACATGGCCCCATTCCAGGACCGATAGAGAATGCAACACCTTTTATCTCATCCAGATTAATTTCAGCCTTTCTTATGGTCTCTGAAATAACCTCCTTGATATTTGATGCGTGGCTCTGCGCAGCATCCCTCGGATGAATTCCCCCCTCCTTTGGTAAATAAGGTTTCTCATACTCGGATATTATCTTTCTTTCATCGACGAGGGCTGCACTGAGGTTCCAAGCAGTTCCCTCGATCCCAAGAATTATCGCATCTTCCTTCATTTTTATTTCAAAGGTGAAGATAATAGTCCTCGATAAAGATAATTTTTCATCATTCTATGGTTGTGGCCACCGTTTTACCTGACGTTTTGCGGGTTTCTTAAATTTGTAACCGCAGGGAGCAATCTCCCGGAGCGTATATGCTGTGTTATACGCTGTTGACGATACTCTTTTTATATCTTGAGAATCACCGCTCATTGTTTTGAATAAATTGTAAAGTGTTGTTCTAGTAAAAAATCAAATTCATTTTCTAATAAATATCCAGCCTCTTCCATTTCTCGTGTAAT
>CABGHG010000075.1 GCA_902158735.1 Candidatus Methanolliviera sp. GoM_oil | reverse complement strand
TAAAATTAAAGATAACGATAACCATTCGTGCGTAGTAGCTGTATTCGTTCTATGCTTAAAGGCGAATGACTGTATGAATTCCCGTGAAAAGCGGTTGTAAATTCACACCTATTAAGGAGAATGATTACGAAAACAGGTATTTCATACACGACGTAACTAACTGAAAAGTGTGTGCGAAGAGGGTGAACCCGAATGGTAGAGGAAGGAGAGGAAAAGAAAGCAATCTTGAAAGCTTTAGAGTGGACGAGATAGAGGGTGTAGGGCTACACCCATTAAGATCTTGCATTTGATTACATCTGATAAAGAGATTTGATGACATTTTTATCAAATTTCATAGCCTACATAAGCTTTCAGAGTTAGGCCAAAGAAGCGAATCGTTATGGAGACACTATTGGATCATGCAAAAAAGGGTAAGCTCGTCGAAGAGATAAAGATCGTAAGCGAGAAAGAAGGGATAGAGGAGCATAAGCTATTGGAGTTGATCTCCAATGGACGGGCAATAATCCCAAAAAATTTCAATCGCGGGACTGCTCCCATCGGTATTGGAGAATCTTTGACTACGAAGATCAACGCAAACATTGGGACATCCAAAGACTTTATAGATATGGATTATGAAGCTAAGAAGGCCAAAACAGCCTTAAAATATGGTGCAGATACGATTATGGACCTATCCACCGGGGGGGATCTTGATGAGGTTAGGAGAAGAATAATCAAAGAGACAAAAGCTCCAATTGGGACCGTCCCGATATATCAAGCTGGATTGGAGGGAAAAGCCGTCGTTGAGATGACCTCAGACGATATGTTCAACGCGATTAGGAAGCACGCGAAAGATGGCGTCGATTTCGTAACCGTTCACGTGGGAGTGAACAGAAATTCTCTTGAGAGGCTGATTGCAGGAGATAGGATATTGGGCGTCGTGAGTCGGGGAGGTGCGTTCACAATTGCGTGGATGATCCAAAACGGGGAGGATAATCCTTTTTACAAAGAATTTGACTATCTGATCGAGATCGCAAGAGAATACGACCTGACGTTGAGTCTCGGAGATGGAATGAGATCGGGGTGTATCGATGATGCGACGGATCGACCAAAATTCGCCGAGTTTATAACGCTTGGAGAGCTTTCAAAAATAGCAAGAAAGCAAGGCGTTCAAACGATGATAGAAGGCCCAGGCCACGTCCCTCTCGACGAGATCGGGGTGAACGTAAAAGCGATGAAAAGATTGGCGGATGGAGCTCCATTGTATCTTTTGGGCCCTCTTCCCACCGATATCGCTCCGGGTTATGATCACATCGTGGGGGCAATAGGGGGGAGTATTGCCGGATACTACGGGGCAGATTTCCTATGTATGATCACCCCATCGGAGCATTTAGCCCTGCCAACCGTCGAGGACATAAAAGATGGTACGATCGTGGCGAAGATCGCGGCTCACGTGGCAGACACCGTAAAAGCCAACGTGAAAGAAAAGGCGAGAGAGTGGGATAGAAAGATGGCTTATGCGAGGGAAGATCTGGATTGGGAAAAGCAGTTCGATCTTGCCATAGATGGGGAGTTCGCGAGGCGTTTTAGAGAGGATAGGAATACGGAAAGCGGTGCCTGCTCTATGTGTGGAGATCTTTGTGCTATAAAGATGGTAAAAGATGCTCTGAAAGGAGATAAAAGATAAAATTTTGAAGTTTAAATACTCTTTGGTATGGCATGAGGTCTTTCTTATGATCTCTAAACCAACGTCATACCTTTAACGTTTATCATCCCCGCCCTGAAGGGCGAGGTTTTCATTCATGATAAAAAAGCATGGTGGTTCTGTTGAAGAGACCGTTCACATTTATACTTTCGGAGATGACGCTCGATGGTAAATTAACATCCAAAAGAGGAGAGTCGAGCAAGCTGATCATGGAGTATATGGATGAAGCATCAAAAAAATTTCTTCACGAGCAGAGGGCATCGTCCGATGCGATAATGGTTGGTTGTAATACGATAAAGATCGACGATTCCAGTCTCACAGTCAGATATGTAGAGGGGAAAAATCCTCTGAGAGTGATCCCATGTAACTTAGCTGATATCCCTCTTGACTCCAACGTTTTGGAAGGTGACGCTCCAACGATCATCGCGACCTCCGCGAGAGCGCCAAAGGAAAATATAGATGCAATAAAAGAGAGGAACGCAGAGGTCATCGTCTGCGGGAGGGATAAGGTCGATCTAAAGCTTTTGATGGATAGACTCTTTAAAAGGGGCATAGAAAGGCTCATGGTAGAGGGCGGACCAACTTTGTTATGGAATCTCCTTAAAAACAGGCTTGTGGATGAGATTAAGATCATACATATACCATTCATTGTCGGCGGGAGAGATGCGCCTTCTTTGGTGGGGGGGGAAGGCATAAAAAGCCTGAACGAATCGATCTGGGTTGAACTGAAAGATACCAAAATGGTGGGAAGAGATCTGGTCACGGAATATGATGTAGTATATGAAAAGAGATGATGTGAAGAGAGGAAGATTACCTATTTTGAATTTTAATCGATACTTTTATTTATTATAACCTGTTTATTGTGTGTAGGAGGATGCCAAATGGACAAGAAGATGGGTCGCGTCTTGCAAATATGTCTTCTTCTAATTATTCTGGTGGTGGCGACTACATCAGCGTATCATTATTTGAGTGCGCGTCCCGTTCAGGAGGAGACTGCCCCCAAAGAGGAAGAGGCTGTTCAAGAAACCGTTCAAGAAGTTATCCCGCCTGGAGAGAGACATCTCCCAAAAGATTACTATGAAGTGGCAGATAAGGAGGGTAAATATCACCCAGAGAAGCATGATATCAACTCTCTCTACACGGTTCTCATGAATACAGGTGCGCTCCCGGAATATAAAGAAGATTATTTTGATTGTGGCGAGATGTCTGCATATCTCGAGTGGTATCTGGAGGGGATGGGCTTTCATTCATACATTGCACATTCGGACGATCTGAACCATTCTTGGGTAATGGTAAAGCTCGATGATGGAGATAAGGTAGCGATTGAACCCACATTATTGGCAAAAGGGAAAAATTATAGTTCTCCTGGGATAATTGAACGCCCGAATGGGAAATACAGAGCATTCTCCTATAAGGTCGAGAGGTACAAGAGATATATAGATAAGATCGGTAATAATACGAGTAGCTGGCGGACAACGTCAATCAGCGATATAGAGAAGGATCCATCGCAAACTTACGATTACAGATGGATCTATGGTGAATCACGCAGTTATCCAGTTCTATCATATTGGGAGTTTGCAAAGAAGAATAAGCTAACAATTAATGAGGGCAGTGACGCAGAGAGGGAGATTACAGACGATATATATTACGCTCCGGACGATCTGTTTGATACGCCGGCGGATGCGATAGAAAAAGGCTTCTCTCTATCCGAGTTTGACTGGTGGCACGTGCTTCCATGGGGTGGGAAGGAGCCGTTCATGAACTGGTGATCCAACAAATTAACGCGGATTTCTCTCTTCCACCTCTATCCACTTCTCCTTACGTTTTGCGCCTGAGACGATTCTCACCTTTGTGTTAAAGTATTTAGATAATAACTTCACTACAGCCTTATTTGCCTTACCTTTAATCGGCGGCTCTTTCGTCCTCACAAGCAAGGGATCCCCCTCGATCACCTCATCTTTACGCGCATTTGCAATGACTTTTATCTTAATTCTCATATAGTTCCAGAACGTATGAGGGAACATAAGGTGGTAGTTCTACACCTATAGAAGTAATCGGAAATCAAAGATTTCCGTCCCCCAAAAATCTTCGATTTTTGAGCACTTCACTTCCTGTGACCTAAGGTAGGATTTTCGGTGCAATTTTCTAAGATCTTGCCCTGTAATTTCCAATTATCGCCGAGGGAGGATGCCCCAAAAGGAGTTGAATCGGTTCATCTCTTCTCCAAACGATAAATCTATACTCATCCCCTAATCTCGTGCGAACGAAGATTCCATTTGGTATGATTCTCATCGTTCTCCTTTTGCCAACATCCATGATATTGTTTAGGGGAATTTCTAATTCTTTCTTCTTCACAGAATGGGGTTTAAAAAAGAGCCTCGAATCTGTTAGATATAATAGACCGGCTGTTAGATAGGATAGACCGAGACCGCCCACGCCTTTGATGCCACGGAGGAGATTTGCGGGAATTTTGACAAGTAATTCTTCGTTCTTCCCCAATTCGGCTTCAGCCTGTCTATCGTGGATAATAGGATATTTATAGAGGATAATAGGAAATATGAAATACATAAATACTCCAAAAAACATGCCTGCCATTAATCCGCTAATCATCGGAGCCGGCATCTTCAGAATGAGCAAGTTAGTTATTACCATGAAAACTCCAAAGAGAATTCCCGCCAGTAAAGAAGATTTTAGGCGCCCATTATATCGAAGCATATTGCATCATCTCCCTAACGTAAATATTAATTCTTCGAGGCTCTTGAATCTGTATCTTTCAAATTCTTCCTGATTTACTCTCGCGAAAGAGCACTTATTTCCCGTCACGCTGGGCATCTTCGCCTTGGCATCTCTTAACAAATTTTTCATCTCAGGAATTTTTCGAGCCCTCTGCCCCAGACATCTCTTATCTTAGCTATAGGGATATCTATAAGACCCTTCGTCTTGTCGCTTATCCGTATCCTATCACCTCCAGCTTTCCCAAGATATATGCATCCCAACCTCCGATCGTTCAAATCTTCAACAAATTCTTCCTCTCTCTTTTCATTCACTTCAACGATCCATCTCGTATTTGATTCTGAGAACAATTTTATGTCGCTCCTCATCTTTCCCATCCCTGACAGATCACCCTCAACCCCGATGTTCCCTCCCAGACACATCTCTGCAAGAGAGACTGCAATACCACCCTCTGAAATATCGTGGCATGAGGCTATATTCCCTCTTGCCATCTCTTTTAGGATCGCCTCGATGGATCGCTTTAGTACTTTGATATTGACATCCGGAACTACTCCACTCACACTTATGATCTTTGAATATTCTGATCCTCCTAACTCCTCACGCGTCTCTCCAATCAAATAAATTGGATTTCTTCCCTTGATATCAGAAGTAATAGATTTTCTTATATCCTCAATGATCCCCACACCAAGAATTACCGGCGTTGGCGGGATGCTTCCTTCTGGTGTCTCGTTGTAAAAACTGACGTTTCCCGAAGAGTAGGGTAACCCAAGTTCCCGTGCAATCTCGCCGAGTGCCCTGACAGACTCGTAAAAATTCCCCATCATCAAAGGCTTCTCAGGATTTCCAAAGTTCAGACAATCCGCGAGAGAATGGGGCAGCGATCCAACAGAGACCAGATTCCTGCAGACTTCATCCACCGCTGAGAGAGATCCTTTATATGGATTTATCTTCATGAAAGACGGATTTACATCTGAGGTTATCGCTAACCCCTTATAAGAATCTTCGAGCGGTTTTATGACCGATGCGTCTCCATGGGAAGAGAACCCTATCTCCCCTTGAAGCGGCTTTAGAACGGTGCGCCCCCCGACCTCATGGTCATATCTCCGGATTATTGATTCCTTACTCGCGATATTTGGACTCGAGAGGATCGATAAGAATATCTCTTCGTAGTCGTGAGGCTCGTTGAAACGTTCTATCTTCTCCTCTTTATTCTTTATCTCATATATTCTATTGTATCTGACACCATCTACCAAGAAATTCAGATTGATCTCATAGATCTCTTCATTATTATATTTGATTTTAAGAAACCTCTCCTTCGTTGCTCTTCCAATGACGGTTGCGAGAAGATCCCAGCCTTCAAATATACAAAAGACCTCTCTTAGGTTCTTCGGATCAACGGAGAGCATCATCCTTTCCTGAGATTCAGATACAAGTATCTCCCAGGGTTTCAACCCCTCTTCCTTGAGCGGGACATTCTCCAATTCAATCTCTGCCCCACAACCTCCTGCGAGAGCCATCTCGCCGATCACACAGGACAATCCTCCGCCACCCAGATCTTTCATCCCGTCAAGCAATCCCCTTTCATTTGCCTCCAGACAGGCATGAATGAGCGGCTCTTTAGTTATTGGATCGCCGAGCTGAACTGCCCCTCTATCCTCTTCGGACTTCTCTGATAGTTCTGCGGATGCAAAGGTGACGCCATGTATGCCGTCCCTCCCCGTTCTACCACCCACCAGAATGAAAAGATCGCCTTCCTTTGCCCTGCTCCTTATGATCTCGCTTTTTTTGACAATTCCAACGCATCCAACATTCACGAGGCAATTGCTGGTATAATCCTCATCAAAATATACCATTCCTGAGACTGTCGGAACCCCAATCCTGTTTCCGTAGTCGCTTATTCCAGATACGACGCCATTCAATAAAAATTTTGATTTTATCCCTTTCAACGGGCCAAAAAAGAGCGGGTCGATCAAAGCCACCGGCGTGGCACCCATACAGACGACATCCCTCACTATACCACCAATCCCTGTTGCGGCTCCACCATAGGGTTCTATATTGGATGGGTGATTGTGACTCTCAAATGCCACCGCGTACGCATATTCATCGTTAAATTCCAATATTCCCGCATCTTCTCCCATGAGAATGTTCTGCGGTACATCTATCAGGATGTATCTTTTGAGAAGTGTTTTAGAACTCTTATAACAGCAGTGTTCCGACCACGCCTGAGCGAGAGATTGAATCTCTATATCGGTTGGATTCCTTCCCCTCTTTTTGAAATAATCTTCTATGATCTTTAACTCGCCCACGCTTAGCCCAAGACCCATATCTTCGCTGATCTTCTTCAAATAGTCGTCATCTGAGCCGATGAGATCGACTTCACTGACCAAAGGAAGAGTGCTCATTTTTTCACTCTTATCTCATAATCATGAATAACTGGATTTGCAAGGAGTTTTTTACACATCTCCTTAGCCTCTTCAACTGCATCCCCCTCATCCGAATCGTCCAATTTTATCCTGAACGTCTTTAGTATGTGAACGTTCAAGACATCTTCAAACCCAAGAAGCCTCAGTGCTTTCTTTGTGTTTTCCCCCTCCGGGTCTGATATGCCCTCTTTGAGCTTTATTTTTATTTCCACTTCCATAAAAGCCCTTACTTCCGCATATTTATAAATTTTTGCACCTTAAATGTCATCTGAATAGATTTTTTCCATAGATATTTAAATCAGTCCGATGACATGTATTTAGAAATATTTGGATGAGGATGATGTACAAGATAGGGATAATTGGATGTGGAAGTATCGGCAGAATGATCGTAGAAAACGCCGGGCACGTAGATGTAAAGGTCGTAGCCATTTACGACGATATCCTTTCGAGAGCCAAAGATATATCACCAGATGGATGCACGGTGGCTAAGAACTTCGAAGAATTTTTGAGAGAAGATATGGATCTGGTGGTGGAGGCGGCATCTCAAGAGGCGGTGCAGGAATACGGTAAGGCAGTACTGAAAAGTGGAAAGGATCTCATCGTCATGAGTTCGGGAGCGTTGCTCGATTGCCAATTGAAAAAAGAGATGATAGATGCTGCAGAAGGGCATAACTCAAATATATTCATACCTTCTGGTGCAATACTGGGGTTGGATAACCTGAAGATTCTGAGATTCATGGACGGAGATATATCACTCAAAACGATAAAAAATCCAAAGAGCTTGGGAATGGAAGATTTAACAGGTAAAAAAGTTGTGTTTAAGGGAAAGGCAACTGAAGCGGTGAAGAAATTTCCGTTTAATATAAATGTTGCAGCGTCCCTCTCCCTCGCTACCGGAAGAGACATAGATGTCGAGATAGTTGCAGATAGCGATGTGAGCGATAACATACACCAAATCAGAGCGAGAGGAGAGTTTGGAAAGATAACGATTGATATAGAGAACTCTAAATTTCCGAAAAATCCTAAAACCAGTTATTTGGCCGCACTGTCTATTCTCTCACTTCTAAAGACGAGAAATGACCAGATAAAGATAGGATGA
>CABGHG010000074.1 GCA_902158735.1 Candidatus Methanolliviera sp. GoM_oil | reverse complement strand
GTCCATCATCTCGGGCGATGCAATGGGAGACAAAAGAAGATGCTCCTCCGGAGGCTTTGAGGACATCTTCTGAACTTTCCCAATGGCCAGTTCAGCTACACCTTATCTCTCCGGATGCACAATATTTTAAGAATGCCAATCTGATAATAGTTGCCGATTGTGTGCCTTTTGCCTACGCCAACTTCCATCAGGATTTTTTAAAGGGAAAGTCAATTATTATTGGTTGCCCCAAGCTTGATGACACTGATTTATATCTGGAAAAGATTACACAGTTACTCAAGAATTCAGATGTTAAGAGCCTTGAAGTAATTAATATGGAAGTGCCATGTTGTTTTGGCCTTATGAGGTTGGTGACCGAAGCTATTAAAAGATCTGGAAAAGATATCCCATTAAAGCAGCGTATTATTGGAATAAAAGGCGATATTTTAGAAGAATAATAAAATCAATCCTTCGGGGGTTTGAATGAGGATACATTACCTGCAGCACGTGCCATTTGAAGATCTGGCAAATATCGAAGCATGGGCCAAAGGTAAAGATCATTCAGTATCTAAAACGGAGCTTTTCAAAGGCGAGGGATGTGCAAATCAAGCTTTCGAGTATGATGGACGGGTGATTGGGCTTCAATTCCATCTTGAGTCAACGGTTGAGGGTGTTAATAAATTGATTCGGAACTGTGGTGATTCTCTTTCCTTAACGAAATATGTACAGATCCCCAGGGAGATTTTATCACAACATAACAATTTTTTGGAGATAGAAAGGGTAATGAACAAACTATTGAACTGTATCGAGGGAATTTGACTGAATAATGAATTCGCTTGTGAAAAATGTTGATATTGTGTAATACAGAGATATGCCCAAATAAGGTAAAAATTAGGGTTTTTTTATCTCAATTTTATTTGGTCAACCTACTATAATTACAATCCCTATGATTCCTTCAACTTTTCAAGTATTATTGCCGGGCAAATCCTGTGAACCCCTTTTATCTTACCAATCTTTTCAGATATTAATACGGATAGCTCCTTTCCATCTTTTGTCCAGATCTCACTCATTATCATGTGGTCTCCCGTGGAAGTTGCTACATATCTGACCTTTTCAATCTCTACCATCTTTTTTGCGGCTTCTAAGAACATAGATGGTTCAACATCAAGTCCGACTATTGCTACTGTATTTAATCCCATTTTTACAGGATCAACAACAATTGTGTACTTTTTTATGACACCATCACGCTCTAAAGCTGAAACTCTGTTTCTAATCGTTGATTCACTAACTTTAAGGCGCTTAGCGATTTCTGTAAATGGGGTCCTTGCATTTTCTTGCAATATTCGAATTATCTCTCTGTCCTTCCCATCCATAATATTCACCGTTGCGAAAATCGCAATTTTATCCATTTTTACTACGAATTTCTTAGCATAATTATTTATATTGGTAATAGTATATAAGAATATCGTCATAAAAAGTAAATCAATTTCATAAATTTATACGATTTACCATACTATAAAAAAATAAATAGGATAAATAACAATGGTTAAAAAATTTAAAGAGGTAACATGTCAATGACAGAAGAGAATCTATGGGCAGCCTTTGCAGGAGAAACAGATACGGCAATGTACTTAAAACAGTTACAAATCGTTGCTCGAGAATCCTGAGAGTGGTAACTACTAAAAAAAAGACCGGTCTGTACGATGAATACGAATGTGTGGGCTGTTATCTTTGCAAGAAATGGCTTTAAATATGATGAATATGATTAATATGATTAAAATATGAAATAGGTGGGCTCAGAATTGAAAAAGATTTTATTAATGTTGGTTTTAACGGTTGTCTTTTTATCTTCGGTTGGGATGGTAGCCTCAAAGGGCATGGAATCATCGGATTTTGACGACCCTTCCGTATGCAGAGGTTGTCATTCGGATATCTATGATCAGTGGGACGGATCATTACATTCGGCATCTTACACCGATCCACTATATCTGAAATTGGAAGAGATTGCATCAGAAGAGACTGATGGGCTAACTGACGATTACTGTACAAAATGTCATACACCTATTGGGGTTCTGTCTGGAGAGGTTCCACCTATCGGGCTTGATAACCCCAATCTTGGCGAGATCTCAAAAAAGGGCATATCATGTGATTTCTGTCACAGTGTAAACGGAAGTACCGGAATTGGAAATGGTGCCTTTACAGTATCACCAGATGGAACAAAGAGGGGCCCTCACGATGATTCAAAATCCCCTTACCACAAAACAGAATTTTCTGATCTTCACACAAAGTCCGAGTTCTGTGGTATGTGCCATGACGTTTCTCATCCGGTAAATGGACATCCGATAGAGACGACTTACACCGAATGGAAAGAAGGACCTTACAACACAGGAGATCCTAAGACAGCTACTTATTGTCAGGACTGTCACATGACACCTGGTATTACGCAGTTTGAGTCAAATCCCGGAAAGTCGACATCTATGGGACCAGAGCGTGAACATATCTACACACACTATTTTGTGGGTGGAAATGTGGCAGTACCAGTTCTTTTGGAATCTGAAGTACACCGGAAAATGGCTGAAGACAGACTCAAATCGGCAGCAAAGCTTAAATTAGAGGTTTCAGATGCTAAAGCAGGGGAAGAGGCAGAAATAAAAGTAAAAGTTACAAATATAGGGGCAGGGCACAAACTTCCGACAGGACTTACTGAGGCAAGGGAGATCTGGATTGAAGTTATCGCAACCGACTCGGAAGGAAAGAAAATATTTCACTCGGGAGAACTTGATGAAAATGGTAATGTAGACCCTGGTGCTGTGATGTATCATACGGTACTTGCAGATGCTGAAGGTAACCCCACATTAAAGGTATGGAAGGTTGAATCCACAATTTCTGATAACAGGATTTCTCCTAAAGAAACCAGGATAGAGACATATCACTTTAACATTCCCAATGATGCAAAGAGTCCGATTTTAATTCAGGCAAAACTTAACTACAGGTCTGCATCACAGGAACTTTTAGACTTGCTTTTGGGAAAAGATACTGTTGTTTCACCTGTCCTTGAGATGGCAAGCCAGGCCAAAGAGATTGGAGCAGGCGGTGTAGAGGCATCTGAAACACCCGGATTTGGGATAATTCTCTCGGTTCTTGGAATTGTGGCTGCGTTCTTTTTTAGTAGGGGAATTAAAAGTATCTGATACATCATATGTGTTAGGAGGGAAATAAGCAGTGGAAAAGCTTAAAGCACATAACCCGTATGCAATGATGGGCGATTACGATAGGGCTTACAGTAGTTTTAGCTTTAAGGATGTAGAGAAAAACTTTGACTGGTCAAAAACCGGTAAGGTGAACATAGCACATGAGGCGGTTGACAGGCATGTTGATACGATTGGGAATCATATAGCTCTACGTTATTTAAATGACGAACGGGAGGAACAGTACACATTTAAAGATATTTCAATTCTTTCAAATAGGTTCGCAAACCTCCTGAAAGAACTCGATGTCGTAAGGGGTGATCGAATCTTTATATTCATGCCTCGATCCCCCGAACTTTACATAGCATTTATAGGGATGTTAAAGGTTGGAGCAATTCCGGTTCCTGTATTTGAGGCTTTCATGAAAGATGGCCTACTTGATCGCATGGGTGATTGTGACCCTGTCGCCGTTGTAACTAGTGATATCGTAAAAAGCAGAATTCCAAAAGAAGAGGTTAAAAGCCTAAAACATGTAATCGTAACTGGGCAAACTTCAGGTAATGAAATAAGTTTTAATGATATAAAAGGAAAATCACCTGATTTTGAACCTGCATGGCTCGGCCTCGACGATCCACTTTTAATTCACTACACATCAGGTTCCACTGGAAAACCAAAGGGGGTTTTACATGCTCAGAGGGCGATGATAGGGCATTACCAGACTGGTAAGTGGATCTTGAACTTCAAAGAGGATGATGTACACTGGTGTACCGCAGATCCGGGATGGGTTACAGGAACATCTTATGGAATCTTTTCGCCCTGGCTTAACGGCGTTGGTATAGTGATTAGAGGTGGAAGATTTTCACCAAAGCTCTGGTATCAAACAATAGAAAAACTCAAGGTGACCGTATGGTATTCGGCACCAACCGCATTTCGACTCCTTATGGGCGCAGGTGATGATCTTTCCAAAAATTTTGACCTTCAAAGCCTTAGAATGATTGTAAGTGTGGGAGAGCCACTCAACTCCGAGGTGATTCAATGGTCATTAAAAGCCTTTAATCAACCGATACATGACAGCTGGTGGATGACTGAGTGCGGTATGATGGTGATTTCAAACTATCCTACAATGCCTATTTTGCCAGGGTCTATGGGAAAGCCTTTTCCTGGTGTTGAGGCTACGGTTATTGATGACAATGGAACGATTCTAGATCCTGGAAAAGTCGGAAACCTTGCTTTAAAAAAGGGTTGGCCTTCAATGATGAAGGAAATTTGGAAAAACGAAGAAAAGTTCAGGAAATACTTCAAGTTTGATCCATGGTTCATCTCAGGAGATTCGGCCTACATCGATGAGGAAGGATACTTTCACTTTATAGGAAGGGTCGATGATGTTATAAACACATCTGGAGAGCGGGTTGGGCCCTTTGAAGTTGAAAGCAGGCTAATTGAACATCCGGCAGTTATTGAAGCCGGGGTGATAGGAAAACCTGATCCTTTAAGGGGTGAGATCATAAAGGCGTTTGTGATGCTAAAAGACGGAGCTAATGAAGGTGCAAACTTGAAGCGAGAGCTTATGGACTTTGTAAAGAAAGGGCTTGCTGCACACGCTTCACCAAGAGAAATTGAGTTTGTAAAAATCCTTCCAAAAACGAGGAGTGGAAAGATCCTGAGAAGGGTTTTGAAAGCAAGGGAGCTTGGGCTTGAAGTAGGTGATACATCGGGTATGGGGGATAATTGATATGAAGCGGTTTATTTTGGTACTAAGGTCAGACAAAAAAAATGTGCTTTTGCATATCAACCATTACTGTGCATCCTGCAGGAAAATTGAAGGTGTAGTCTGGATCAGATCTCTTGTTAATCCCGAAAAGGGATTGATTTTTTGTGAATGGGAAGCTGAAAATGAAGATGACATCTTAAAAGGTATCAGAGAGGTCGGTATTACAGATGAATATGAGATCGTTGAGGTTGAATGTATAGAACGTTGTGAGAGCTGTTCTTCGATATTCGGAGAGGTTGAATGATGGACTTATATGTGGAAAATATCAGATGTAAAGTTTCGTTTGAAGAATATAAGGAGGGTGAAAAATTATGAAACACTGGATAATTTCAGGGGTTATTGCTTTATTAGTGCTGATTGCAATGACAAGTGGTTGTTTAAACTCAGAGGGGCAGGAGGAAAATCAATTTGAAACCGAGGAAACATATTTGCCAGCAGATAATTCATCAAATAAATTAGATCAATCTGGTTTTCAGGATATGATAAACCCTACCGAAAGGGAAGGGTGGGAAAAACATATGCCTGTTATTGATGCCCCTGATACTGTAAATAAGAGCGAATGGTTTGAAGTTACAGTCGTGGTTGGAAAAGACGTTCCACATCCAAATACACCTGATCATCACATAGAAGGTATTTCAATATATTACAAGGAAGATGGGACAAAGCCAGTATACAAAGTTGCAGATTTTACATCCTTGACCGTTCATTCGGACTCAAGGGTTACTTTGCGAGTACGTGTTGAAAATTCTGGTACATTGTATGCTCTTTCGAGCTGCAACATTCATGGCCTTTGGGCTTCTGAAAAAAGGATAGAAGTCGAATTTTAGGTATGGCCCTAACAATTTTTGGATTGATGGTGCTGAGTTATGGTATGATGGGGGAGGCAAAAGGTATTTAGGGCCTTTATTGCATTAATCCTGGTTGGATTGTTAATGATCTATGACCACGTCAAAGAAGGTAAATAGAGTACCTATCACGGAAGTGAAATATGACAGAAGAAGAAAAAAAGAAAGTCGAGGTCAAGGTCTCAGGGATGACCTGTGCCACATGTGCCCAAACCATTGAAAAATCGTTGGGTGGTATGAATGGTGTTTTAGAAGCTAATGTAAATCTTGGATCAGAAATTGCTACAGTTGAGTATAATCCTTCAAAGGTAAACTTGAATGACCTGGAAGGGGCAGTTAAAGATGCAGGTTACGATGTAATAAACGAAAAAGTAACGCTAAAAGTGGGGGGTATGACATGTGCCACCTGCGTAAAAACGATAGAAAATACCCTGAATAAGTTAGACGGGATTACAGAAGTTACGGTTAATCTTGGTGCAGAAAAAGCCTATGTTACCTACAATCCAAGAGCTACGGACATATCTCAAATGAAAAATGCTATCGAAGGATCTGGCTACCAGTATCTTGGAGTTGAGGGGGAAGATATTGAAGACCTTGAAAAGGAAGTTAGGGAAAAGGACCTTAAGAAAAAACTAAATAGAGTGATTTTTGGGTTTATTGTAGGCTCTTTTCTGATGGCTTTGATGTATATCCCTATGGATTTTCCAAAATCATATCTTATGCTTGTTATTTCAACACCTGCATTTTTATATATAAGCCACCCCATATTCAGTGCCGCTTTTAGAGCCCTTAAAAATAGGAATCTTAGCATGGATGTCATGTATTCCATGGGCATAGGAGTTGCATTTGTATCAAGCATAATGGGCACTTTTAAGATTGTGCTAACTCAGGACTTTATGTTGTACGAAGCATCTGTATTTTTAGCAACTTTTCTAACGATGGGGCGCTATTTAGAGGCAAGGGCAAAGGGAAGAACGTCAGATGCTATAAAGAAGCTGATGGGCCTTCAACCAAAAACTGCAAACGTTATCCGTGACGGAGCTGAGATTGAGATATCAATCGAGGATGTTCAGATTGATGATATCGTGATTGTTAAACCTGGGGAAAAGATACCTGTTGATGGAAAAGTTGTTTTCGGTGAAAGCTTTGTGGATGAGTCAATAATCACAGGGGAGCCTATTCCGGATATGAAAAAAGAGGGAGATGGCGTTATTGGTGGAACGATCAACCAGAATAGTGTAATAAGAATTAGGGCAGAAAGGGTAGGAAAAGACACGATGCTTTCTCAGATCATAAAACTCGTAGAGGAAGCTCAGGGATCAAAACCACCTGTCCAAAGAATTGCAGACCGAGTTGTGAGTTATTTCATTCCTGTAGTATTGACCATTGCATTTTCCACTTTTGCGTTGTGGTTTCTAATATTAGGGCAAACACTTACTTTTGCCTTAACTGCCATGATTTCTGTCCTTGTTATCGCATGTCCATGTGCTCTTGGCCTTGCAACACCTACTGCGGTAACGGTGGGCGTTGGCCGGGGGGCCGAACTTGGTGTTCTGATTAAAAGTGGGCAGGCACTTGAGACACCGGATAAACTTACAACCATCGTGTTTGATAAAACCGGGACACTAACCAAGGGAAAACCAGAGGTTACAGATGTAATTAGTAGTGAAATCGACGAAGACAAATTTATAAAAATAGTTGCTTCAGTCGAGAAAAACTCAAACCACCCCTTAGCAGAGGCTATCGTAAGAAAAGCCAAAGAGGATGGAATTGAGCTTTTTGAAGCCGAAGAATTTGATACTTTTGGGGGAAAAGGAGTAAAAGCAAAGGTTGATGGAAAAGAGGTTCTCATAGGCAACAGAACGCTATTTAAAGATCAAAACATACAGCACCAGGATTTTGAGGGAAAAATAGTTGAACTTGAGAGCAGGGCAAAGACTGCGATACTTATCGCAATCGATAACAAAATGCAGGGGATAGTCGCAATTTCGGATACACTGAAGGAGACGACAAAAAAAGCGATTCTGGAGTTTAAGAAAGCAAATCTTAACGTGGTTATGATTACAGGGGACAACAAAAGGACTGCTGAGGCAATAGCAAAAGAGATCGGAATAGATACCGTGCTTTCAGAGGTTTTACCCGGGGATAAGGCAAATGAAGTGAAGAAGTTGCAGAGAAAGGGGAGATCGTTGCGTTTGTGGGTGATGGCATAAACGATGCACCTGCTCTTGCACAGTCTGATGTGGGAATTGCGAT
>CABGHG010000073.1 GCA_902158735.1 Candidatus Methanolliviera sp. GoM_oil | reverse complement strand
TTTCAATCCATCATAATCATATTTCCCTAGTATCTCTGGTACATTGGAATCTGCACCTCTCTTAGTTATCAATCGTCTTACTGGATATGCTTCGAGGTCCTTTTCATCATAAGTTTTCAACATTAGCTTGATGCATTCCTCTCCAATATTTGATTGGATCCATTTTCTTTCATTCTTCTTAGGCAGGATCACCGGCATTCTCTTTTTTTTGTTATTAACCCTCTCTATAAATGGATTCGCATCAATGCTTATCACGGAATAAGTCCGTAACTTCTTTTTATTTTCCCTATCACTCCACTCATCCCATATGCCAGCTACAGCAAATGCATCGTTATCTTTCATTTTTATGTAATATGGATAGATTTTTCCATTAACTTCTCTCCACTCAAAGTAACCGTCCATCACTACTAGGCACCTTCTTTTTCTTATGGGAACTCTAAAAGATGGCTTTTCAAATATGGTATCAGATCTCGCATTCACTGTTTTTATTCTAATATTCTTTGCTTGCTCTTCATCTCTTACCCAAAATGGTACAAGACCCCAGTTAAGAAATGAAAACTTATCAGGTTCTTCATTAATGATCACTGGCATTGGCGAATTATCATAAGCAGATACATGATAGACTTTTTTAAAATCCTGTTTGAATTTAGCTCCAAATCTTTTTTCCAGAAAATCTGGTTTTTTATTTAATGAATAGTTAGTACCCATATAAATCCCTACTGTCAAATTTTTGTCTTAAACGTAATAGTTTACTCATCTGAAGATTGAATGATGTTTTTCATTTCTTCAAGAGGATTTTTTTCTTGAAGTATGAGCGTTTCTATGACGCCCAACAGAATTTTGAGGAATCTCGCCACATTCTTACTCCTATTACCATTGTTTATCTTCCTAATTATCACTCCTTTCCTTATCGCTCTTTCATCGAGATCGTTATCTCCATCTATTTCTGGATTCGTTACAAATCTGAATAGATTTTCTCTATGAGTTTTGCATACGCTCCTGACGAATTTTCTGACTTCTAAATGCTCGAATCTAATTTGGGCGATTTTATCGATCCTTACTAGTGCATAGCTTCCAAATTAACATATCAACAGAACTCATATCTCAATTCCCCCGGCATCTGATCCATCTTATATTTCCATTTGAATATCACGGGCATTTTATTCAGATCATTGTAGTACTGGTCGATGCGCTCACGCAGTTCTTCTTTCGCTTTCGATGAGACCTGCATCCCTCTCAGCAGGCTCCTCGTCATCTTGCTAAAATAGACTTTCAATGATATTAAGCCATGATGCGTGTTTGGGAGTTGAAGATAAACTGAAATCTTTGAGGAACAGAGGCGAGATACTTCTGGGTTTTTTTAGACGTGTGAACCTTCAAGTTATCAAGGATTATGATGATCTTAACCCCTTCAGGATAGACTGAATTCATATGTTTTAGAAACTCGATGAATTCCTCGCTCCTGTGGTTGTCAAAGACCTTGTGGTGTATTTCTCCCGTTAGGAGATCGATTCCAGCTAATAGCGAGAGCGTCCTATGCCTAACTAACGTATTCATAATCGCGCGAGATCGTTGGGTAACGACCTGGTACCGGCATCAGGTCCAGGTGCTTTACTCCCAATAATCTGTATCCCTGGCTTTTCATCATATGATACGATGACTATATCCAGCTTCTCACCGTTCTTCTTCCTTCTTTTGAGCAGTTCTACCCGGCTTTGTAAGTGTGCAGAACCACAGCGCTTTTCGGCTCAAAATCAGGATCTCTTCGCTGGATGTATGAGGAGATCTTATGTGGCTTTATGTTGCTTGCACTTAGGATCTTTGAAACGGTTCCCCGAGCACTCAGTTCTTTATCTGTGATTTCTTCTTTTGCACTCAGTTCTCTTGCAATCTGAGAGTCGCTCTTGCCCTCATAGCTGGCAAGCATGATCTTTGCTCTTTCTACAGATCTCACGGGTTGAGTTCTGGAGCAGCTTATCTCGGTTAATTTTTCAACTTCTTCGCTGGTCAAAACCAGTTTTTTACGTTTGCTTTTAAATGGCATAAGATCAGTAGACGTTAAAGGTTATAAATATTGTTATCTTATTTAGGAATCTTTATACTAGTATCCTTCTTATATCCCTACGAGTGAATCTTCTTATCATAATAGCAGATGTTTATTTCCGATATTTACTTTATTCAAGTATCTTCTTGCGGTCTTATAGCACTCTTCTACCTGTTTTCTTGGCGTTATCGGCATATCCGACATATAAAAGGCAGGATGAAAGACCAACAGAGAATACGGAATCTCTGGATCGATATCGGCGATGAATTTTGCGATCTTCTCTACCTCTTTCCAATCGACGTAGTTCGGCACCAATAGCGTCGTTGCGGTTATCACTTCTTTGTATCGATCTCCGATCATCTCAAAATTTTTATACGCTCTCTCATTTAAAACTCCACTCAGCGCGATGCTCATATTTGGATCAAATGCTTTCAGATCGAATTTTACGATACCCCCACTCTTAAAAGACAACTCGGCCGCCTTTTCTACGAGTTTTGGATCTCCGCAACCATTCCATTCCCAGCATATCCTGATATCTCTCTCCTTTAATACTTCCTCCGATGCCTTCAATGCGAATGGAAGCTGGGGTTCCGGAGATCCTCCAAAGTAGCAGATGCATCTGATCTCTTCGTTGGATTTAACCCGCTCTACAAATTCACTCATCTTCATCTTCGGCGCACCATCGATATCTTTGTGAGAATCGTTCTGACAGAAGAGGCAATCGAAGTTGCAACCATAGAAGAAGACGGCGAGATTGTACCCAACCTCTGAAGATCCGGGACAGAACCACGCGGCGCAACAGTTCGTCGGAAGTGGGTCAAGGTAAGCATAAGCCAACGCGACCTCTGAACTCACCCTCGAGACCATCTCTCCGTTTATATTCTTCCTCAAACCACAGTAACTTCTTTCTCCCTTACCAAGAATACATTCATTTGAACAGAGATTACATCTTATTCCATCTGGGCTCTTTGGAGGTTTTCCGGGTAGTCGCATCGAAGATCTAACCCTTTCATGGACTTCTTCGAGGGAGATCTGCTTCTCACGTATGCAGTCTGCGCAGAAGGATAAAATACTTGCTGTGCCATCCTTTCCGCAAGATATACATCTCATATCCACCACCTCATTATGAAGTATAGGATGTATCTCAACATCTTTCGATCTCCAAATATTCTTCTTTCCATATCTGATATGCGTCCTCAAATCCATTCTCGATGATAATATCCGTAAATCTGAGGTGGTAATCGATGAACCTCTTCATCGTCTTATCGGAGACCTTCTCTCCTCCCAAGATCTCTTCTTTTATCTCTTCCCTCAAGATATCCAACGGTAGATAAGACCTATCTATCTCGACCGATCTTGCATCCAGACCTCTTTTCTTCAGGTAATCTTTGAGATCTGAACTACCGATGCATACGCCATCCCCTTTTATTCTGTTGCAGATAAATTCTCCTTCTACCTCCAAATACTCAATTCCGAGCTTTATCTCATCCTCGAGAACTCTTCTCCATCTTCCCAGATCTATCCATCCTAACCTCCCTTTCGCCGTCAAAACGAATATCTCATCCGCGGTATCCATCGAGAGATAATGATGTGTCGGATCCTCATAGCAATGGACGATCGGCCGGTTTTTATATATGTACTCAAAGATCGGCTCATATGCCCGATACTTCCGCTTCTCTTCTACCTTTATCAGTCCAACATCTTCCATGTATTGAAGGACGCCTTGATAATTTGCTCCTTGAATGATCTCTTTTATATATGATTCGACGTCCGTTGGAAGATCCAAGAAGATCGTCTTCCCATCTAACCACACAATCGCCTTTTCAATCGAGCTTTTAAGATTTATCGTCTCTAATACGATTATTTTGGTCATCGCCACCCACGTGTTTATGGGGTTTCAGAAATATTAAAGTCTTCGATGCGCATTTGATCATACGTGGAAAATCTATGACAGCACAGGATACGTTACGGATATTCTATGAGGATGAAGAAGTATATGAACCGATCAGGAGATCTCTCGTAAGCGTCTATAAATTAGATACGATAAAGAGTGGGATAATGAGACCGATAAAATCTGCATACAACGTGAAAAGAGGCCAATACGATGCCACGCATCTCTTGAGTTATCTGATCCGAAATAAAGGAGGGGATGTCGCACTATGGGTTGTTGACGAAGATATCTATTATGAGGGGATGAACTTCGTCTTTGGTCTCGCATCCTTCGGCGAAGGAGCGATACTGTCGAGATTTAGGTTAAATTCTATTGAACTGATAGAGAAGGAGGCGGTACACGAGATAGGCCACGTCTTAGGTCTAAACCACTGTCCCAATCGATGTGTGATGCATTTCTCAAATTCACTCCTCGAGGCGATGGAGAAACCGAGTGAACTCTGCGAATCATGCAAAAGGCGTATAAAGAATTTAAGAGATAATGTACCGATGTTATAAAATATGTTGAAATACAACCATAATTGCTCTCCACCTTTCCAAGATCAAAAACCCCATTCTCCTCGTTTAAGGCTTATTTAGGGAATTCTACAGGCTAAAAATTTTGATTATGCGCTGAGTTGGTCAACAAAGCAAAATTTAGTATTTCGCCTTCTTCAATATCTTTATTGTCATGAATAAGTGTCACAGAATATTTATTTTCAAGGTAAAAATTCGCCTGTTCTATTTCATCTTTAGCTCTTGATTCCATATGTTTTGGCCAGACTGAAAGAGAGCCGTCTTGTTTTAAAACACGGTGAATTTCATCCAATAATTTCCTTCTATCTTCTGCACTTGGGAAATAATAGTCATGGAAAACATCATAAAGCAGAATCATATCAATGGACATATCATCCAAATAAATCTTCAGCTCTCCCGATGTATCCATTCTTTCTATATTTTTCAAACCTTCTGATTCGGCTTTTTTGATCACTTCATTTATGGCTTTCTTATCTTTATCTAAGGCATATACTTTTCCTTCTTTACCCACTATCTTAGCGGCAGGAATTGTGTATGTGCCAGAACTACAGCCAAAATCCAGTACGATCTGCCCTTTTTTAACACCCACTCTTTCTAATATTTCATTGGCGATTGCTTCTAAGTTCATTTCTCTGCTCCTTTCTCATGGAATTTTAGAATTGCTGCATATTTTTTATATCGGTCTATTTTTACGGTTTAGCACAGGCTTAAACCTCTTTTTCTCAAAGGTTTGAACGCTTATGTTTTTTTCTCCAGTATTCTTTAAAAACTTATCTCTGTTTCCATGGATCATAAGGGCATCCTCTACATTTCATGGCATGAGGATGCAATTTTCTCCCCTTGGCGTGTTTTGGCAAGGACGTTAGTATAAAATATTAATTCTTAATTATAATTATGGTGCTACAAATCGACAGCTTTATAAAATAATGGAGTGTATAATTATACATTGATGATATAAATGGATAACATAATGGAGGAGAGATCCAGAAAAATAGAGGGAATCGATGACTGAAATTAACATGGACAAAGAGTTGAGAAACGAGATAAAGATCTCAGCGAAGGAGATATTAAACTCTAAATATATCATAGCATCCACGGGTGCTGGAATCTCGACGGAGAGCGGAATACCTGATTTCAGGGGACCCGGTGGAGCATGGAGATCCATTGGAGGACTGATAAAGATGGTCGTGAAAACCCCAACGGCAAAACCAAATCCTGGCCACTACGCTTTAGCAGAGCTCGAAAAGATAGGAATACTGAAGTGCTTGATCACGCAGAACATCGACAACCTCCACAGAGCGGCTGGAAGCAGAAACGTCATCGAATTCCATGGCAATATGTACAAGTTGCGCTGTACAAAGTGCAATACGAGGTTCGGCATCTTCGATTTCGGTGCGATGAGAGCGCACAGGTCTCGTTGTAAGGGTATAGTGAAACCCGACACCGTCATGTTCGGAGAACCAATTCCCCCGGACGCCCTCCAAAACGCGTTCGATGAGGCTGAGAGATGCGATTGTCTGATCGTCGCAGGAACATCTTCTGTCGTCTATCCCGCAGCTGCATTGATCCCAAGAGCAAAAAGAAACAACGCGAGGATAATCGAGGTGAATGCTGAAGAGACGGGAATGACCCGTTCTGTATCGGATCATTTTCTCAAGGGAAAGACGGGAGAGATCTTGCCCTCTTTGGTTGATGAGATTGAAACGATTGAAAGAGGTGAAATAGGATGAGATGCTTAAAATGCCCTAAATGCGGAAGTAAAGAGTTCAAGATATCTCTCATCGGAGGAATCTTCTGCTCAAGATGAGATAAAAGATTCCATGCCGAGAGAGACGCCTATAAAATTGAAGATGACATCTGAGTGCACTGCCGTCGACGAGTACGGAAACGAGTACGTCCTCACGTGAGCGGGTTGGGTGCAATTTAAAGAATGGAAAGAAAAATTTGTGAAATCGTGGATTTTACGACGGATTTGCCCTTCACTTCTTGCCGTTCTACTTAGAGTTAGGATATCCATCAAAGGAGGATCGTCTCTACGAACTGGAGAGATACAAACGAGATCTTGAATATGAACTCAAAAAGGTAAATGAAGAGATAGATAGGGTCAAATCGTGAAAGAGAGAATCAGGAGGATAGAGGGAATATTGGAACGGCTAAAGGGGATGAAATAAAATGTTTGAGGACAGAGTAAGAAAGGAAGACATAGAAGAGTTGGTAAACATCGTGATGGACACAATGGCTGAGAATTTTAAGAAGAACGCACCGATCTTGGCGGATGCCATCACAGAGATTCTAAAGATTATTGGAGAGAATATTGGCGAATCGCTAAAGGTCGAATTGGATTCTACTGCTTGGAAAGAGCTTGCAGAGTTCATGAAGGCATTGCAAGAGCAATATAAAGGCTATGGATATGAAGGCTACCGATAAAGAAAAACATCCGTCTGAAACCGGAGAGAAATATGCAAAGAAAGCTCTCAAGGAGATAATACCGGTTAAGGATAAATTGACGGAGATAAAAGAGAAAAATAAGAGTTACAGAGAACTACTGGATGACGCCACTTTAAAATGAGATAGTTATTAATTTCTTAACAACTCGTTATGAAGATCTTAACAATAAGTGTCGATGAAGCGTCGTGGGTCTGATTTCTCTGGCCCTATGAATCAACTCTCACATGGAAATGAAAGCTAAAGAGAGAGGAAATCCTAAGGAAAAGGAAGGACGAGAAAAAGCCTCAGCTTTCCAAGCAAAGCTAAACGAGTTTACCTTAGAAAGGCTCAAAGGAGGATGGCAGTGGCAGACGAAGATATATTCCCAGCCTAACCTTAACTATGTAGTTAAGGTTCCTCGGTTATTCTGGTGGGGATTACCTTTATTCTGGAGGCTTATACCTTCTATCAGAGATCGCATCTTCTCTTCTTATGAAATAGCTAAGGAGAGATTGGGCGATATAATCTGTGATTATCGAATAGAAAAGAATTTCAGTCTTAGGATATGGCAAGGGAAGGGAGTGAAGACTACAGTAGCACCCAAAATTATAAAACAGAGAAAGGCCACTCCTTTAAGTAACTACCTCAAGAAATTGACCAAAGAGGAGAAGCAAGACGAAGCAAAATTGTGGTTGGGGGGATTTGTTGACTTGGTCTCTTTGGCAGAAAGAAAGGGGTTGGTGGCCCGTGACCGTTGGCTCATTGGGAATTGGGGGATAAACGAGGTGGCTAGAATAGTTTGGCTCGATCCGGGACTGTTGCTAGGGGAAAGAACTACCTTAGGTAGGTATCTTCAGAGATTAGAAGATAGATTTTGCATCTGGCTCACCAAAAGGACATTGAAACACATTGATTTAGAATTAGCCACATATTATATGGAGATTGTAGATAAGAACTCACATGGTGATGCCAAAAAGATAGAAAAAAGAGGATAACTATTGAGGAAAGGTTAATTTAATCTTTTTAGGTAGGTTCCATCAAACCTTTGTCATATCTGTCACATAAATGAGGTGGTAGAATGTTAATCTATCCCAAAAGATCAATTTAATCCCATTCAGAAAACGGTTTTTCACGACAAAATGGCTCGACATTCCACCA
>CABGHG010000072.1 GCA_902158735.1 Candidatus Methanolliviera sp. GoM_oil | reverse complement strand
TTCTAAGATCTTTATATATGCTACTATCTAATGATATGACTATCATATTAAGATCTTCATCTGGCCTTAATCCAAATTTCTCATATAAAACGTCATATATAGGTCTTTTGTTCTCTTTTCGATCCTTAATTGCCTCTTTTATCTGATCTTCAGTAAAATTGTTATCTATCACTGCCAAAATAAGTTCTCTCTGTTCTTCAGGATCTTTAATATCAAAGATATAAGATGCTTTTGTTGGCGATATATCTCCATTAAAAATATACCATTTAACATCTTCTGGAAGCATATATATATTTTTCCAGCGACAGACAAACTTAGCCGACTTATTTACTTTTTCTGCTGCTTTCTTGCATGTTATATATATCTTTATTAAAGTATAGCAAGCCTCTGCGACTTTTGAATCTACCTTCCCCTTTTTACACTCGTTAATGATCGCAATAGCTTCTTCTTTATCCATTTTTATCATTCAGATATATTTTTCTCTTCTTAAATCGTCTTGTATCCATCGCTTTGCAAGCTCATTTTCTCTTATGTCCATATCTTTACCTGCCTTTCGCATTCCTTCTGCCCACTCTTCTGTAAAATCTATCTTTATTGTTAAAGGAAGTATTGCTACTTCAAACTTTTCTTTCATAGCGTCTATTTTAATTCCGTGCTTTTCTTTTATAATTAAAATAATTTGATCTCTTTCCTTCCCACTTTTCCCAATCATAAACTTTACTCTCTCTATAAACTCGTTATCATCTGGCTTATCTATAGTATAACAGTTCTGAGCATGCCTTTCATCAACTGCACCTCTTTCTACGATGTCCTGTACTTCTTTGGGGGCACCCCGAAGTTGTGACCATATTTTCAAATCTTCTATCTTATACCCTGAATATTCTGATGCTTTTCTCCAAGTACCAAATTTATTCTTAAGCACAATTGCATATCTTATGTTATCTTCCAAAGTTAAATTCTTACGCAAAGTATTTTTTTTATGAGAACGCGTCAATGCTTCTATGTCATCCTACTCTACTATTAAAGCAGGAATTTCAGTTAAACCTATATTCTTCGCTGCTGAAAGCCGCCGTTGCCCTTCTACAATTTCGTATTTATATCCTTCTTCATTAGTTGGTCTGACCCAAATTGCTTCTGTAGGCCAAAAGCCATCCCTTTTCATTGATTCTTCAATATCTTCTAATCCCTCTTCTATACCCACACTACGAGAATTTACATCACTATGAGGTTTTATTTCTTCTATATTTATTATTTTCATAACTTCTGACATTCTTTCGCCTCTCTTTTATTTTTATTTAAACTTTTCTCAAACCTTACAATCCTACTATAAATTAGCATTCTACACATTTATCCGTCTTCTCGATCGCTTTCAACCTTTCTACAGCATCTATCTCCCTCATCACTTCAACGACGGCTTTTGGAACGAGATCTTCCCACTTTTCATCTCTTAAAATTCTTCTCCTTATCTCTTCTCCGGCATATTCCTCTCTGTTTAAGAGGGGCAATGTTTTAACCTCCGTCCCCTCCTCCTTAAAGAGCCTCTGAACGAGGGGATTATTGGAATAGACCACCTTAAATGGGGGAGTCATGGATTCTACGTGAGAGACCCAGAGGGAGTTTCTGTTTATATCCTCTATTGGTATCACATAGCATGTTATATCAAGATCTTCAAGAGATTGCGTGATCATCATGACCCTCTCCCCGGCGGTGAACGGATCTTCTAATGTATGGCTGATCTGGGCGCTTCCTATACCTATCACGATCTCATCCACCTCTTCTACGATCTTCTTTATGATTCCGTGGTGTCCATTGTGATAAGGCTGAAATCTACCCGTATAGAATGCCCTATTAACATTCATTTCTTTTAGATTCTCTTATTATGAACGCGTTGTGCCCGTCTCCTTCTTTGCCCTCTTTCTCTTGATCTTCGCCAACCTTATCGGCAGTTTTAGATCCTCTAGTTCTTTAGCTTCCACGTATCCATCATTTATTGCTCCTTCAAGCAACGCTACCCCCTTCTCCGTACGTGTAATGACGGTAGACCAACCCATATCTGAACCTACAGAACCGATGGAAATGTCAGCCAATTCTGAGGAAAAATCGGTGCATGCATAGCACCCTTTATTTACATAACCTTCTATATCGGAGAGTGGAATAGCATGTACTTCACCATTCTTTTCATATACATTAAGATCACGTCCTTTTATATCTAATTTGCTCACTTCCTGCAGCCGGGTAATTTTATCGTTTATAAAGCCCATCAACTCTTGTTTGAATGTATCCAGGCAAAATAACCCTACCAACAATTTTATCTTCTCTTTTCCTAAGCTATAAGGTTGATCGGAGGTTAGAATTTTTCTTAAACCCTCTGTCTGACAGGGTGTTCCCACAAACCCTATATCTTTATAGCCGTTATTTACCGCGTCACTTATACCGATTCCGCTTGGATAGAATGTATATTTCGTACCTGCACCTTCTTTTAGATCGTCATAAGACGTGGCAACCTTAGTCGTTGGCTCCCATCTATCATCTGCTACCGTAATTACAGCGGCATCTATCATCCCCGACTCAAGTGCATAAGCCAACAGAGACGTAACGGCACCTCCATCCTGCGCCCTTTCCAATATATCCCCTTTCTTCGACCTTACCGCATAACAATTTTTATAGATGCCCAAAACTTCATCTTCCTCACTTCGCCTGCCAAACGTTCTCTCTTCCACCACGCCAAAGGGATAGGAAGACCTTATCTTCTTATATAAATCCTCAAGCACAATTGTTCCCGTTGGACAAACGTAGGCGCAAGCTCCACATCCTATGCACACATCCGATAGGTTCGTGCCCAGATGGTCTTCAAGTGGTCCCTCTATCATCCGATTAACTCCTCGATTGATGAAATTAATCGCACTTACACCAACCCTCTCCTCACAGATTCGCGTACATAACCCGCATAAGATACAAGTTTCGTCTTCTAATTCGAACCTCGTTTCCTTTATTCCGTACTCCTGTGCTAAGTCCTGTAGTATCTTTACATTGGGACACCGAGCCATCAATAACTCGATGATCATCTTACGAACTTTGATAACCTCAGGGGATTTTGTATTTACCACCAGTCCCTCTTCGACAGGATAGATACAGGAGGTGACAATATTCTTCCTGCCCCGTCTTTCTATCTCAACAGAGCATAAACGGCAGGCGCCGAAGGGTGAAACCAACGGATGATAACATAGTGTGGGTATATCGATACCTATACCTTTTGCGGCTTCTAATATCGTCGATCCTTTCTCAACCTTTATCTCTTTACCATCGATCTCCAAAGTAACTTCGTTCATTTTTTACCTCCCTTTGCTTTTTTAGCTTTTACTATAACCCTCTTCTCTTCTGGAATGGGTGGCGGAACGGGCGCGCCAGATATCTTTTTCACCGCGCTAAACTTGGGAGGACACACGTCAAAACAGGTTCCACACTTAATGCACTTGGATTGATCGATTATATGAATTAGTTTTTTCTCACCATCTATCGCATCCGCCGGGCAATTCTTAAGACATAGTCGGCATGCATTGCATCTCTCTGGATCGATATAATATGAGATCAGATCCTTACATACCAGAGCCGGACAGCGTTTCTCCTCGATGTGAGCATCGTATTCGTCTCTAAAATAGCGAATAGTGCTTAATATAGGATTTGCGGCAGTTTTTCCCAATGCACAAAGAGAAGCTTTGCTCATCACGTTGCCGATCTCCTTAAGAAGTTCAATATCTCCTTCTTTTCCTTCTCCCGCGACGATACCATTCAATATCTTGCGAACGCGCTTTAACCCCTCGCGGCAAGGTACACATTTACCACACGATTCATCACAGAGGAAATCAACGAAGTAACGAGCTACATCTACCATACAGGTATCTTCATCCATTACGATCATTCCGCCAGAGCCCATTATTGATCCAAGCTTGGCAAGTTCGTCAAAATCCACAGGAGTATCAAGATATTCCTCGGAGATGCAACCGCCAGAAGGACCGCCGGTCTGTAATGCCTTGAATTTTTTTCCTCCGGGGATTCCTCCACCTATCTTATAGATGATCTCTCTAATTGTGGTTCCCATCGGCACTTCCACCAAACCGGTATTGTTCACCTTACCTACCAGAGAGAAGATCTTTGTCCCTTTGCTCCCCTCGGTGCCGATAGAAGTAAACCATTCTGACCCTTTATTGATGATCAGAGGAATGTTTGCCCATGTCTCCACATTATTCAAATCACTTGGCTTATCCCAAACGCCGCATTCTGAGGTATGGATATATTTTGGCCTTGGCTCTCCCACTTTTCCTTCTATTGCCGTCATTAAAGCGCTGGACTCACCAGAAACGAAGGCTCCAGCACCTCGATGCACTTTTATCTTGAAATCAAATCCTGAACCAAGGATATTCTTACCGAGTAAGCCATATTCCTCCACCCGTTTGATTGCAATGTTAACGTTTTCCACCGCTAATGGATATTCCTGTCGCGCATAGATGAGCCCTTCATGAGAGCCAATAGCATACGCTCCGATGATAAGCCCTTCAATGACGCTGTGAGGATTTCCTTCCATTAATGATCTATCCATATATGCTCCCGGATCTCCCTCATCACAGTTAACGATCACATATTTTGGCTCACCGGGGGCATTTCGCGTAGTCTCCCATTTTCTGCCTGTTGGAAACCCACCGCCGCCACGGCCCCTAAGATTTGATCTCTTTACCTCGTCTAAGACCTGCTCTGGAGTCATATCAAAGAGAGCCTTGGATAAGGCACTATATCCGCCGATAGCAATATAGTCATCAATACTTTTAGGATCGATATTTTTGTTGGGACCAAAGACGATCCGTGTCTGCTCTTTGTAGAATGGTATCTCGTACTCATAGACTACCTTTTCACCTGTGTTGGGATCGGTGTAAAGCAGACGATCGATGATCTTCTTCTCCTTTATCGTCTCGGAGATAATTTCAGAGACATCTTCTGGGGTTACATTAAGATAACATATCTCCTCGGGATAAATAACTACAATAGGACCCCTCTCGCAAAAACCATGGCAGCCCGTCCTTCTGACGTCTACATCGTCCTTCAAACTTTGTTTTTCTAATTCTTTCTCAATGGCAACAGCAACTTTCTCGCTACCTGTAGCGTGACAAGCTGTTCCAGAGCACAACGTAATACAGGGCTTATTTGGATCTCTTTTGGACAATATCTCGCGCCTGAGATCCTCCAGTCCGGTGGGTGAATTTATCTTCGGCATTATTTTAACCTCCCTATTCATAGCGTTCTAAAATTCCGTTGACATCTGACGTTTTCATCTTACCGTGATAATCCTCGTCAACTACCATCACCGGACCCATTGCGCAGCAACCGAGACAATTAACCGTTCTCAAGGTAAACATCATATCTTCTGTCGTCTCACCGGCTTTAATCTTCAGCGTGTTCTCTACCTTATTCAAAATCTTCGGTGCACCACGCACATGACAAGCTGTGCCTAAGCATACCTGAACTAAATGGCGACCCATCGGCGTCAAACTCATCGCCGTGTAAAAACTGGCAACCCGATATATCTGACTTATCGGAATTTGCAACCGTTTGCTTACCTCCATAATCGCTTCCTTTGGAACCCAATTTAATTCACGTTGTATATCCAATAGTATCTGAATTAAAACCCCTTCTTCATCCACATATCCATCTATAATCCCATCTATCTTTTCCACGTCCATTTTTCCCTCCATTAGATCACGTATATCTACAATTACATCAATTTGATCAAACTTATCTACTTCCCAATAATTTCTTCTCCGATCATCTTTATCGAATCTGCCATCTTTGGTCCTACGGGGCTTCCGGCAACGATCTGCGTGACTCCTGTTTTGTATAGCGTCTCTATCTTATCCATACATTCGTCAGGAGAACCACATATCGAGAAAGCAGTAAGCATATCGTCATTGACCGCCTTCTTCAATGTACCAAAGTCAAACTTACCGAGCGCCTCTCTTATCTTATTGACACTTTCCAGGTCGATACCATGTCGCTCGAAGACCAGATCCGGACTTCCCGCGGCGATGAAACCTACAACGATCCTCGCGGCATTTTTTGCCTTCTCTGAGTCTTCATCGATGGAGAAACAGGTGTATGCAACAATATCAAACTTCTCCTTTCCAGCCTCTTTCATGCCCTCTTTGCACTTAGGTATCGAGAACTCAAAATCCTTTGGATTAGAAGCATTTATCAGAGCGCCATCTCCTATCATTCCTGCGGTCTTCAGCATGACGGGGCCCTGTGCGCCTATATATATAGGAATGTCACCTGCCTTGAAGTCCATCTTTGCCCCGCCTATCTTGAAGAAATCACCGTCGTATTTTACAGGTTTCCCACCCCATATACTTCTTATGACTTCTATTGACTCTTTTAGACGTTTAACCGGCTTTTCCATCTCTAACCCAATCTTCTTGAGCGTTGTTTTATCTCCCGGTCCCATTCCTAAAACGCCCCTTCCGTTTGAGATCTCGTTTATCGTTGCCACCGCAGATGCAGTTACAGCAGGATGTATCTGATATGAATTTGTGACGCCAGGGCCAAGTTTTATCTTTTCAGTCTTTGACGCAATCATCGCCAGCGTCGCATAGACATTTCTGTTGTTGTAGTGGTCGGTTACCCAAACGTTCTCAAATCCGTTCTCTTCTGCCATACAGGCATAATCTACGATCTTACCCACTTCCATATTTGGTAGAAACTCAATTCCAAAACTCATTCTCAATCACCTTTTTGTATATACGTATGCAAACATTTTGGATTAATATTTATCTTTTTCCCTTTTATCTTACCTCTCCATGTAAGTCGTACATATACACCAAAACCCGAGATCTTTTGAAGAATGAACCATATAAAAAATTTTTATAGACCTTTTACTACGGAGTAGATCATTATGGGAAAAATGGGAAGAACGATGGCAGAGAAGATATTATCTAAAAAGGTAGGAAGAGATGTTGTTTCAGGGGATATGATCATTTCTCCTGTTGATTTAGCTTTTGGCCACGATGGAACATTACCGCTGGCGATAGAGAAGATGGAAGCGCTGGGAACAAAAAAGGTCTTCGACGATGAAAAAGTGGTGGCTATCTGTGATCATGCATCTCCATCTCCGAGCGAGAGGGTATCAAACGTCCATATCTTGATGAGGGAGTTTGCACGGGATAATAATTTAAAAATTTATGAGAACGGAGATGGTATATGCCACCAGATTGTCCTTGAGAACTTTTCTGCTCCTTATAAGGTTATCGTAGGTGCTGACAGCCACACGTGTACGCATGGTGGTTTAGGGGCTTTCTCGACAGGAATGGGATCCACGGATATTGCGGCGGCGATGATCTATGGTAAGACATGGTTCAAGGTTCCAGAATCATTTAAGATCAAGATAGATGGATCTCTAAAGAATAATGTCTTCTCAAAGGATCTTTTTTTAGACATCGCCGGAAAAATAGGGGCGGACGGTGCGACGTATATGTCTATGGAGTTCTTGGGTTCGACGGTTAATGAGATGAGTGTTGAATCGAGATTTACGATGACGAACATGTCTATAGAGGCAGGTGCCAAGAACGGTATATGCGAGGCAGACGAGAAGACGAGGGAATTTTTGAGGAGATATGGCAGAGAGGAGGAGTTTAAGGCTTTGAAACCGGATAAAGATGCAGAATACAGAGATGAACTCCAAATAGAAGCAGAAGAGGTAGAACCGATGATAGCCTATCCGCACCGTGTTGATAACGTCGCTCCCGTCGTTGAATATGAAGGAACGGAGGTGGATCAGGTCTGCATAGGAAGCTGCACGAACGGAAGACTTGAGGATCTGAGAGTGGTGGCTAAGATATTAAAGGGTGAAAAGGCCAAATGCCGGCTTGTTGTCTATCCGGCGAGCAGAGGAGTACTGATGGATGCAATTAAGGAGGGATTGATCGAGATATTTGTTGAATCGGGTGCCGCTGTTTGTCCTCCGGGATGCGGGTTCTGCATAGGAAGAACCATCGCGTTGGGGGATGGCGAGGTCGCTTTATCGACGCAGAACAGAAATTTTAAAGGGAGGATGGGGAACAATAACGCCGAGAT
>CABGHG010000071.1 GCA_902158735.1 Candidatus Methanolliviera sp. GoM_oil | reverse complement strand
GGTGCCAAGCACCACGGAGGGGCTGGAGACGACCAAGAGGGGCACGATCGTCGTAGATGAAGATGGAAAAACCTCGATAGATGGTGTATATGCGGGGGGAGATATAGCGACTGGGGCTGCAACCGTTATATCTGCAATGGGTGCCGGTAAGAGAGCTGCAAAGGCAATAGATGAATATCTAAAAGTAAAAGGCAAAGTGATGATATTTTTGGATTGAGTGATAAACAATGGAAATGATGGATAAAACAGAATTGCTTCTGGAAAGGCTGTTGGAGACCGAAAATTTGAAGTATTGCTATGAGTGTGGTAGATGCACCGCAAGTTGTCCTGTTGCAAAGGTACTCCCAAATTTTTATAATCCAAGGACACTCCTTCAAAAGATAGTGTTCGATCCCGACAATGTTTTAAAGGGGAATGAGATTTGGCTATGTGCGGGATGCGGTCAGTGTTGCGAAGTGTGTCCTCAGGAAATAAGATTGCCGGAGATTTTCCTGCTGGTAAGGGTCATAGCGGCAGAACAAGGTTATTCTGAGGGGTTTATGAAGGCGATGGAGATAATCAAAGAATGGTGGACAAAACGATCTCTCCCTGCCATTATGGGATTTTGCCGTGTGCAGGATGACGCCAGTGTTGACGAAGGAGGTCATTGAATGGCAGAGTTGGTGGAGGAGAGGAAAAAAACGTCTGACTCAGAAGATGCGGTTAGAATAGGCGTATTCGTCTGCCATTGTGGATTGAATATAGCAGGATCCGTCGATGTCAAGGATGTTACCAAGTTTGCGGCGACACTCCCACACGTCGCGTACGCGGAGGATAACCGATACACCTGCTCAGATCCGGGGCAGGAATCGATTAAGAAAGCTATAAAAGAATACAACTTAAACCGTGTGGTCGTAGCGTCATGCTCGCCACGTATGCACGAGCCAACATTTAGAACCACCTGTGAAGAGGCAGGATTGAACAAATACCTCTTTGAGATGGCAAACATCAGGGATCAGTGCAGCTGGGTACACCTGTATGAGAAAGAGAAAGGCACGGAGAAGGCAAAAGATCTTGTCAAGATGGCGGCTGCAAAGGCGGCTTTACTTGCGCCTGCAAAAGAACTTGAGGTTCCGATCATAAGAAAGGCTTTGGTTGTTGGTGGAGGTGTCGCTGGTATCCAGGCTGCGCAAGATCTTGGCGATGCAGGTTTTAAGACATACATTGTGGAGAAGGAACCAAGTATTGGCGGGAGAATGGCACAGATAGATAAAACATTCCCCACCGTAGATTGCTCTATATGTATCTTAGGACCAAAGATGTCGGATGCGGGCAGACATCCAAATATCGAGCTGTTGACGTACAGCGAGATAACAGATGTCAAAGGTTATATCGGTAATTTCACCGTAACGGTCAAGAGAAGACCAAGGTACGTATCAGAGGATCTTTGCAATGGTTGCGCTGAATGTATCAATGTCTGTCCTGTGGAGGTTCCAAATGAGTTTGACGACAACATAGCCCCTAGACCTGCCATATACATGCCGTTCCCACAGGCAGTACCCTCTTTAGCCACAATCGACATAGATCATTGTATAAAGTGCTATAGGTGCGCAGAGATCTGTGGCCGTGATGCCATAGATTTCACACAGAAAGAGAAAGAAGTAATTTTAGAAGTCGGTACGATAATTATTGCAACAGGAGTTGATGCGTATGACCCCACACCGTTAAAGAGATACGGATACGCTGAATGTCCAAATGTAATAACTTCTTTAGAATTTGAGCGGCTGATAAACGCCGGTGGACCGTCAAAGGGCCATCTTCTCCGACCCAGCGACAAGGAGATCCCAAAATCGGTGGCATTCATACAATGCGTTGGTTCCCGCTCGGAGGAGAGTGGGCACCGTTATTGTAGTAATGTATGCTGTATGAACACGCTCAAAGATAGCCTCCTGATCAAGGAACACTGGCCCGATACGAAAATATACGTCTTTTATATTGATATAAGAGCATTTGGGAAGGGGTTTGAGGATCTGTATAAGAATGTGACAGGGAGAGGCGTGAGATTCATACGTGGTCTGCCCTCTCAGATATTCGAAGACAAAAAAACACACAATTTGCGTATAGTAGGAGAAAATACGTTGCTCAGCGAGACATACAAACTTGAGACAGAGATGGTGATCCTCTCGGTTGGTATCCAACCAAGAAAAGATAGCGATGTAATTCAGAGGCTTTTTAACTTATCCAAGACATCTGATGGCTTTTTTATGGAATCCAATCCGATACTAAAACCTGTTGATGCACCAACAGGGGGTATCTTCTTCGCAGGATGCGCAGAGGGTCCAAAAAACATTAAAGACAGCGTGATAGAAGCCGGGGCGGCAGCATCTCATGCGGCTATATTGATGTCTAAAGGAAAGGTTACTGTAGAGGCGATCACTCCGGAGATCATTGAAGATATGTGTGTTGGCTGTGGATTATGCGAAAAAGTTTGTCCTTTCAATGCGATCTTTGTGAACGAGGAGACAAAGAAAGCAGAGGTGATCGAGGCGGCATGTTCGGGATGTGGTACTTGCGGCGCTGAATGTCCGCAAGGTGCTATAATATCCCGTCATTTTACGGATGATCAGATTTATGCCCAGATTGATGCGGCAACAGATGAGAATGCAGATAAGAAGATCGTCGCGTTCTGTTGCAACTGGTGTTCTTATGCCGGAGCCGATAACGCGGGCGTTAGCAGGATACAGTACCCAACAAGTGTGCGTATCATCAGGGTTATGTGTTCTGGCAGGATAAGACTGCAATTCGTTGAGCACGCATTCAAACGGGGAGTCGCCGCGGTGCTCGTTGCTGGTTGCCACCTTGGCGACTGCCACTACATAGACGCCAACTACCAGACGGAGAAGAGAATCAATAGGTTATGGAAGAAGATGGAGAAACAGGGGCTTGACAAAGAGCGCCTGCAACTAGTCTGGGTGAGTGCGGCAGAGGGTGAGAAGTTTGCAGAGAAGGTAAGGGAGATGCAAAAGATTATAGATAACGTTAGCAAGGAGGATATAGAGAAGGCAAAAGAGGTCTTTTCTAAGAAGAAAAAGAAGAAAGCGCAAAAGAAGAAAGTTGATGAGATCGCTACTGCCTGATAAAGCCTCGAGAGGGATTTGAACCCTCGACCTGCTGATTACAAGTCAGCCGCTCTGCCAACTGAGCCATCGAGGCGATTTTTAAATTTTTCTTTCGATCTTTTGAGTGCTTCCACGCCCGGAAGCTCTTCTCCGGCAAGAAAAGCTATGCTTGCTCCCCCTCCCGTACTTATGTGCCTAACTTTCCCCCCCAGATGCAACCTGCGGGCGACCGATGCTGTGTGCCCTCCCCCTATCAGGGCACATTTGGATCTTGTAGACGCCTTTAATATCTCGCACGTCCCTAAAGAAAATTCCTCCTCCTCAAATATTCCCGCAGGACCATTAATGACTACTGCTTTCGCATTCTCGACCACATTTGAAAATTTTACAAGGGTCTCGATGCCTATATCACATATGGGGTAATCCACCGGGAAATCCTTTACATTGACGTCTATTCTCTCCCCCTCTTTCTTGATCGCGAGATCCTTGGGTAAAACTATCTTATCTTTGAATCCTTTTAATATCCTTTTTGCTTCCTCTATCTGCTTAACGTATCCTTCTCTCTCAACAAAGCCTAAATTTTTCTTCCCAATATCTACACCATCTGCGGCGAGAAAAACATTTGCCACGAGTCCTGTAAGAAGAATCTTATCCACCTTTCCCCGTTTCAAGACATTTTTTATCACTTTTATCGTATCATCTACTTTACTTCCACCAAAGACAAATGTCACAGGATGAGAGTTCTCTGTGATCACCCGTCCAAGCCCATTTAACTCTTTTTCCATCAACCTTCCGGCACAAGACGGCATCACGAGCGGAAAGCCCACAATACTCGGTTGTGCTCTATGAGATGTGGCGAAGGCATCGTTTATATAAAAATCCGATAGTCCGGAGAGCCTCTCAACCATAAGCGTTCTTCCCATCTCTTCAGGCTTCATCTCTGACACCTCTTCGGATAGTATCCTTACGTTTTCCAGCAGAATGATATCTCCTCTCCTCATCCCTCTTATCTTCTCTCTCGCGTATCTCCCGATGACATCCTCGACGTACTCTACGGGTCTATCGAGTATCTCCTGAAATTTCTTCCCGTGTGCCTCGAGCGTCGTAAAGTCTTTCTTCGTGGGTCTGCTTTGATGTGCCAGTATGACCACTTTTGCGTCTTTAAGTTCGGATATCGTCCTTATGTGACTTCTAAACCTTGTGTCATCGAGGATCGCCTCGCTCTCCGGATCCAGAGGAGAATTCACATCGACCCTCAGTAGAACGGTTCTGTCATAGAAATCGAGATCATCCATCGTATAATATTGCTTTTTAGGGCCGGAAGAATTCAAACAATCACCTTATCTGTATAGGGTGTCTGGCACATTTTTCCTCTTTTTCTCCCCCAGTTCATCCAAAGCACAATTCAAATACTCTGTTTTAACCTCTTTTTCATCGTCTAAGATCGCCCTGTGAAGTGCCACCTTCAAAATTTTGTCCGTCAGATCCCTCCCAGAAAATCCTTCGGTGCTATCTGCGATCTTCTCCAGATCGACATCTTTTGAGAGTGAGATCGGATATTTCTTCGCATAAACTTCCAGGATCTCGAGTCTCTCTTTGCGGTCTGGAAGCCTAAACTCGATCTCTTCTTCAAATCTGCTTTTTATCGCCGAATCAAGTATATCTGCCATATTTGTTGCAGCTATCAAACAGACCCCTCTTCTATCCGTGATGCCATCCATCTCCGTAATCAGGGCATTCACAATCTCTGAAACGTCCCCTCTTAACTCCTGATATCTTCTGTCAAGGGCTATCGCATCTATCTCGTCTATAAAAATTATACATGGAGCATCTTTCTCAGCGTAATCATAGAGTCGATGAATATTAGCAGAGCCTTCTCCCACGTGTTCCCCTATTAAATTAGTCGCGTTTATGCCTATTAAATTAACATTTGTTTCAGATACCAGCGCCTTTGCCATCATGGTCTTTCCTGTTCCAGCAGGGCCATAAAAAAGAACGTTTCTGGGCTCCCAACCTTTAAATTTCTCTGGTTCGTCCAAAAATTTTTTTATGAGTTTGCACTTTTTTTTGGCAAGATCCTGCCCTATCACATCTTTAAACTGGATGTCATATTCTCTCCTTTGGATACCCACCTCCTTCTCTTCCTCAAGGGTATCATCCTCTAATAAGATCGTCGTCTCTTCGTCTATTATGGAATTTTCGGGTTCTACAATGACCACCTCAAATGCAAAACCCGGATACATCCGTCCATCGAAGAGATAATCTCCTTTCTTGATCTTTAAACCGAGCCATTGTTCCCTCATATACCTCTCAAAGACTTTTTTATTCTTTACGATCGGATATTCCTCCTCCCCTGATGTCATCGGAAATCCTGCAGGTTGGAGTATGAGGAACCTAACCTTTTTATCCTGCTTTCTCTGTTTTTTATCATCGAGTGGTTGCACGCCAGATCACCATCTATTTAGCATATCTTTTTTTGGGTGGCAGATATTAAATCTTTTCGATGTCAAAGATGATTGCAAATCGGAGATTTTCAAATGGTTAGGACATTTATAGCGATCGATCTACCTGAAGAGATGAAAGATGAGCTATCGAAGATTAAGGATAGACTGGATTTGGAAGGAATAAAGAGCGTTGAGAGAGACAATTTTCATATCACGCTCAAGTTTTTAGGGGAGGTGAGAGAAGATGAGATCGAGAAGATCGTTAAAAAGCTCTATGAAATCGATTTTGAACCATTCAACCTAAAGGTGTGTGGTTCTGGAGTCTTTCCATCCCCAAAGAGGGCGAGAATAGTTTGGATCGGTGTAAAAGGCGATCTTTCAAGATTGGTTAAGATCATCGAAGAAAAGATGGCGGAGATAGGATTTGAGAGGGAGAAGAGATTTCATTCGCATATAACCGTGGCGAGGGTCAAGAGATCCGATGGAGAAATTAAGGAGAGGATAAATAAATTTTTAAGGGAATACAAGAATATAAACTTTGGAGAGATAAAGATAGATAATTTTAGACTTAAAAAGTCTACAAATCGAAGATTTGTACGATCGTACGGATCGAAGATCCGTAGAAGCACATTGACAAAAAAAGGCCCCGTATATGAGACAATTCAAGAATTCACATCCAAGTGAACCGAGATCAATTCCAATGGACAAGATATGGGAGATAAAAAAGAGAGTTCTAAATGATATAAAACCAAAAAGAGAAGATATAAAGGCGATAAATGATATTTCAGATGAGATAATAGGAATGATAAGGAAAAAAGCGGATGAAATGAATTTAGAAGCTGACGTAATACTTGTAGGTTCTGCATCGAGGGATACCTGGGTCTCAAACGGAGAAAAGAGAGATATAGATATATTTACCCTATTTCCAGAAAAGTTCGATGAAGATTTTTTGGAGGAGAAGGGTCTTTTACTGATAGAAGAGGCGATGCAAGGATGGAGGCTTGAGAAGAGGTATGCCGAGCACCCTTATGCCCATGCATTCTTAGAAAGGGAAGTGAATGGAGAAGAGATGAGTTTTGAGATCGATTTGGTTCCCTGCTTCGATGTAAAAGACCCGTCTGAGATAAAATCTGCCGTCGATAGGACACCATACCACAATAGATACATTAAACGTAATATCAAAGGAAAAGAGGACGAGGTGCGCATCTTGAAAAAATTCTTGGAGATATTGGGGGTATATGGTTCAGATACCAAGACGCACGGGTTCTCTGGCTATCTCTGCGAGCTTTTGATAATTAAATATGGAAAATTTGAGGATCTTCTTATAGAGGCATCCCGATGGAAACCAGAGACATACATAGACCTCGAGGGTCACGGGAAATACGAGAGGAAAGAACCGTTGATCGTTATAGACCCTGTCGATCCGAAGAGAAACGTTGCCGCGGCACTATCCCTAAACAATCTGTCTATCTTTATTGACGCGGCGAGAGAGTTTTTAAAGAGACCGGATGAGTCATATTTCCAGAAGAGAGAGGTCAAGATCAGATCTGAAGAAGAACTACTTAAGATATTTTCAAAGAGGGGAACACATTTAAACGCCCTTTCTTTTAAGAGACCTCTCTTTGTCGAAGATATAATTTATTCACAACTCGAGAGGACTATCAAGGGTATCAGAAGAAGATTGGAGGAACTCGGTTTTAAGGTCATGAACGCGTATATCTATGCAGATTCTAAAGACGTCTTACTTCTCTTCGAGTTTGAGGTCTGGGCGTTGCCGAGAGTGAAGAAGCATCTCGGTCCAAAAGTCTTTGATTGGAAAGGTGAAGAGAGTTTTAAGAGGAAGAATAGAGATTTTAAGATATATATAGAAGATGGAAGATACGTGGCGGATAAACCGAGAAAATTTACCACTATAGAGGAATTTTTGAAGAAAGAGGTATTAAAATGCGCGTTGGGGAAAAATGTTCGAGAGAGTATAAAGGAAGGATATGAAATACTTGATCTGGATGAGATACTAGAAAGAGAGGATGCAAGGAGATTTCTCTCAGGTATCATTAAAGGTAATTGATATATCCTTAAGGGTAATTGATTTTATAGGATAATGCAGCTAAACCAAGCAAAAGAAATAGTAAGGTATCAAAACGAGAAAAGTAAAAGAAAGAGGTCGATAACAGTTAAGAGAAATTTATAGAGTTATATAGAAAAGTTTATAGATTATCTAAAACCTAATCTTAGAGCATAGTGAGACAAAATGAAAAAAACAGTTAAAAATTATAGTCTAATAGCAACCCAAAAGAAAGTCAAAGAGCTTAAGGATATAGCTGAGAGATATTCAGATGTTAAAAATTATATCTTCTGGAAGTATGGATCTTTGAGCGGTCTTCAATATTTAGATTATCCAAGAGAGATCAGAGATCAATGGGTTTCAGATTCTTCAGATTCTTCAAAAAAGCAAAATAAAAATGATTTAGTAAAAGTAAAACAATTCGGATTACAGGCAAGACAATGGAAGATGGCTTTTGATGAGGCATTTAGCAACATAAAAACAAATTGGAGTTTATGCTTCAATGAAGTGAGAAAGGCAATAAACAGAAATG
>CABGHG010000070.1 GCA_902158735.1 Candidatus Methanolliviera sp. GoM_oil | reverse complement strand
TTACCTCCTTAAGTTAGGTTATTTTCCTGTATGCTTAAATCTTTCGGTTTATGAAGAAAAACCTAATACTTTTCGGTTTAGATAGATTACCCTAACAATTTAGGTGGTGTAAATTGTATCATCCAGTCTCCATAGAAATTAGATTTTTTCTTAAATCCTAATCTAATTAGGTCTCTTATCCAAAACCAAGCTTTTTTAGGCAATATTATTTACATACCTAATAAATAATAATTGAGCTAAGAGGTAAAAACAACAAATGAAGAAAACTACGAGCATTGTTGCGGTGATAATATGCATCGTAATAGTGGGATCTGCGTTATACATGGGAATTAGAAGTCAAGAATCTCCAGCTCCGCTCGATGATTGGAACGGAACGTGGGTCAATGTTGGAACGATGCTTGATGATCCTGCCATGGATGCGGTGTACGAAGCCATGGGCGATGCTGCAAACGCGGCAGCAGGGGATGGATCCTTTACTGCCGATGATGCCAAGAGTTTTTTGTATGCAATGCATAAGTCAGATTTCGGCGATTTGGGGATAGAAGGAAACACTGTCACCTATTACAATGTTGACGGAACGGTTAGATGCAAGTGTGAATATGAGAGCGCAGGTATAGAAACCGTTGCGTTCGGAGAAGAGGAATTTAACTGGTACAAGTTCGAGCTGACATCGGAAGATGCTGCTTGCTCCGAGTATAAGTATCTCATCCTGTGTGAGAAACATTCTCATGAAGGTGGCATGCTTCACTTCCACATGAGATATGGCGATACCAGTTTTGATGATCTGATAAATAATCCTGCTTATGGGATGTGGTATCCGACTCTTGCTGCAGAAGACACTACCGTGGGAGATGTAGTTGAGGGATATGCAGAAGGGGCTCCGATGATGGGGTATATGATGCTCGCATGGTTTGGAGACCCATGGAGAGATTTTGACCCTGACTTCTTACCTGCCGAGATAATAGATATTTCAGGGACATATATGGCAACCGGTGAAGTTGTATTTCTTGATATTGAGGGGAACTTCATACCGGATTTTATTGAACAGGTAACAGCAACGGTTGTCGTTGAACAACATGGCTCCCTACTAAAGGCAATATGGACAGAGGATGGTGGAGAAGGAGTATTTCAGGGATCTACAGTAGGAAACAATATAATGATCTCAAATGCTGGCTATATGGAAGCCCCGGGTATGGGCAAAATACGTTTTGAATCTGTCGGCACAGGAAATATCGAGAAAGGAGCGAATGGGCTTGAGATTTATGTGAATTGGATATGGCGCATTTATGATAGCGATAATAATTTGATATTCAACTGTGCGGCTACCCATGTATGGGAGCGGGTAGAAGATTGATACGTTGATCTGGAGATGATCAGAGACAATCTAGATAGGTATCCGCTGATGGAAGGATTCGGAATATAACCTATTCCTCTTTTTATTTTTTTTATCTTATTTATTTTATTCACAGGATAAAAGTTGATCTCATAGATATACTTAAATTTTAACATTACATCTGATTATATGAGAGCTATTATATGGACATTGCAAACATTATGAGAGGAAGGATTTTCTAATCCTAAATTATAGGTTTTTTCTAAAATCCTAACCTCATTAGGTCTCTTATCCAAAACCAAGCTTTTTTAGGGCAGATTATTTACATACCTAATAAATATACCTCGAGGTGAGGTGAAGAAGATGACATCACTAAACGATGTGGAACCCGAGACCACGATGATTGTAGACAGGATTGAGGGTGACATAGTGATAAAAGCGAATTTGAATATGGTTGGGATTTTTGAAGGGGTTGAACTCACCGTTGTGGACACCATGGCACCACCCTCAAAAAGGGAACTCTATGTGACCACTAAAATCGGAGAAGAACTGGTCACCATCGGTCGTGGGTTGGCCGGAAAGATCTTGGTTTCCTAAAAATCCTAAAAATAGAAGATGATTAAGGAATGATGGCGGAGAAAAAGTGTTTTATGGGTATGATGATGGATGATGCAGATTTATTTAAGAATTTTCCAACTCCGGCAAGCCTGATGGATGAAAATGGTAAGCGTATTGCCACAAATTTGGCCGCAAAAAGACTATTCGGGCGTTCGAGAGATGAAATAACAGAGGCCAAATTAGAGGAGCTATATACAAAAGAAGATGCAGAAACGATCAAAGATGCCTTTGAAGAATCCAAGAGGACGGGGCATTCAGCGTGTGATGCCACCTGTCTAAAGGGGGATGGAACGACTTTTCCGGTGATTTCAAATTTTACTTCCGTTAGGGATGAAAAAGGCGATATCATAAACGTTCTGGTAACTGCTACCGATATAACTGAATTAAAAGAGAGAGAAAGAGAATTAAAGGCAGAGACGAAGTACATCTCCGATCTCTTTAATGCCACGCCTGATCCAATTAATATCGTCGATGCCGATGATATCAGAATCTACTGCAATCCCGCCATGGAAGAGCTGACAGGTTTATCTATGGAAGAGCTGATCGGAAAGCCGGCAAATATGGTATTTGTGGAGGAGGAGAGGAAGAATAGTAGAAGAATTATAGATGGGATCATAGAGGGGGGACATGAAAGCGGTCTTTTGCGAACGATTCTTGCCAAGGATGGGAGGAGAATTCCCGTATCAGCCCACATTCATGCGAGAAGAGATGCAGATGGGAAGGTAATCGGAGCGATTGTCAATCTCAGAGATATAACCGAGTTGAAAGAGCGAGAGGAGGAGCTAGAAGCGAAGAACACCGAGATGGAGAGATTCATTTACACCGTCTCCCACGACCTTAGATCTCCATTAATCACGATAAGCGGCTTTGCAGGTATGCTCAAGAGAGATATCGAGAAGAACAAGAGAGAAGAGATCGAAACCGATCTTATGATGATATTAGACGCTGTCGGGAAGATGGATCGTCTCTTGAAAGATACGCTCGAACTTTCCAGAATTGGAAGGATAACGAACCCGCCTGAAGACGCCTCCTTCAAAGATATCGTTCAAGAAGCCTTGAAGCAGATGGCCGGAGATATAGGATCTAATGAGAAGGATATCGAGATCACTGCAAAAGATTCCATAAGAGGGAGGATCGTTTACGTGGATAAAGAGAGGATCGTTGAGGTTCTTACAAATCTCATATCTAACAGTATTAGGTACATGGGCGATCAACCCGAGCCGAAGATAGATATAGGTTATCTAAGTGATGAAAACGTCTTCTTCGTTCGCGACAATGGGATAGGTATTCCACCTGATCAGCACGAGAAGGTCTTTGGGTTATTTTACAAGATGGACAAGGATAGCGAGGGGGAGGGCACAGGACTCGCGATCGTGAAGCGAATAGTCGAGGTGCATGGAGGACAAATCTGGATAGAATCTGAAGGTAAAAATAGAGAAGGATCTACATTCTGCTTCACGCTATTGGAAAAAAATCAGAATCCTGATGGGTACGGAACGAAACATACAACCCATTTTGTTTTATAGATTTTTTCCTAAATCCCAATCTCATTAGGTTTTTTTATCAAAAACCGAACTTTATTAGGACATATTATTTGTATACCTAATGATACCATTAAGATGAGGTGAAAAAATATGGAATTGTTGGACAAGGTGGAGCCAGAAACGACAGTGACCGTGAAGAAGATTGAGGGAGGTTCGGACGTCAAAAAGAGTTTGGAGGATCTTGGGGTTGTCGAAGGAGTTGAACTGACCGTTATATCTACGGAGCCAATACACGTTCACTCAGGAGCAATCTCTCTGGTATTGAGTGGTAGTGATAGAGGAGTGATTGTATCTCGTGGATGGGGTGGTAAGATAATCGTGGAGAGAGATGACAGATCACTTCCATTATTGCAGTTGGAAAAAGGAGAAGAGGGAATGGTAAAATCTATTGAAGGTGGAAAAGAACTCAAAAAATTCATATCCGATGATCTCGGCATAAAACCCGGAGAGAAGATTGAGTTCTCGCGCCACCTCGAGGACGTCACGTTGGTCTTGAAGATCGGGGATAGCGAAGTGAGGATGGGCGAGGGTCAAGCATCTAAGGTGCTTGTGGAAAAGGATGGAGAACTCGTCCAGATCAACTATCTGATGACAGGTGAAAAGGCTAAAATAGCAAAGATTTTGGGTGGAATGAGTCTCATGGAGAAGTTTGACGAGATGGGATTCAAAGAAGGTAAAGATATAACGCTGATCAAGAGAGATGCGGTGGCTCCATCGCAAAAGAAGGGTATCTATGTGACCGCAAAAATAGGGGGGGAATTGATCACCATCGGTCGTGGATTGGCCGAGAAGATCTTGGTGGAGTGATCTTCTCTTTTCATTTTATCTTTTAAATCTGTTTATAGGTTCTTTTACTAAATCCTAATGGAATTAGGTTTTTTATCCAAAACCGAACTTTATTAGGGCAAATTGTTTATATATCTAATTGCCAACGGGTGAAAGAAGAATGATGTTAACCCAAATAGGGCCGGGTGAATCGGCGAGAATTGTAGCGATCGATGGGGGGCATACGCTGAGGCAGAAGCTATATCTGAGGGGGTTGTTTGAAGGCAGCGTCGTACGCGTGATATCAAATAATGGTCCCATCACGATTGAGATTGATAGAAATATGATCTCCATCGGCCGCAGGATGGCACAAAAGATCAGAGTTGTGAGGGTATAAATGGAAAAGAGAATATCTGAAATGGATCATAACGAGGAAGCCATTGTAAAAAGCATCGATGAGGATCTGAAACTAAAGGTGGCGGGTATGGGCATTAGAGTCGGAAAGAACCTCAAGATGATCACAAAACATCCCATGAAAGGACCTGTTGTTGTATCGGTCGATGGGGCAAACACGTCGTTGGGATTGGGCGTCGCAGATAAGATCATCGTCGAGGTTAAATGAAGATATTACTGATGGGGCATCCAAATGTCGGAAAGAGCGTTCTCTTCAACCGTCTAACCGGGGCGAACGTTATTGAATCGAATTATCCCGGAACCACGATCGATTATACAAAAGGATACATGAGGGTCGGAGGAGAAGAGGTTGAGGTGATAGATGTACCAGGCACATTCTCTCTGGATCCAAAGGATAAGGCAGAAGAGGTTGCAGTAAAGATGCTGCATGAAAGTAGGGACGCAACCGTGATATGCGTTATAGATGCTTCAAAGATAGAGAGGGGGCTTTATTTAGTCTTAGAGATTATTGAAGAAGGGTATCCTGTTGCAATCGCACTGAATATGTGGGATGTTGCCGAGGATAAGAATATAAAGATCGATGTGGTGAATTTAGAGCGGATACTTGGCGTTCCAGTTGTATCAACGACAGCGATAAGTGGCGAGGGAATCAAAGAATTGGTGTCGAGATCAAGGGGGACAGCACAGGTCGAGGTGGATGATATCTTTGAGAGGGTGGAAGATTGACGAAACTGGGTGTCGATGAACGATGGGATCTGATCGATAAGATTTCAAAGAAGACGGTAACGTTCGGTGAATATAAACATACCTTGAAGGATGCTATCGGCGAGCTTACCGTCAAACCTTTGACGGGGATACCCATTGCGATCGCGGTTCTATACGGTTTTTGGAGTTTTTTCTCTTCATTTGCAGGATTCTTTACGGATGGTTTTTTCGTTAAATTGTTCGATGAACACTGGCTTCTCTGGTTGCAGGAAATTTTCCCGGGAAAAGAGAGCTGGCTTTATTATATTTTTGTGGGAGATCCATCGGCGACTAATTGTTTTGAAGCCTTTGGTGTCTTGACGAGTGGATTCTTTGTTGCGATAGGTGTAGTTCTACCTGCAATAGTCGCATTTTACCTGATACTTACTCTTCTAGAAGACAGTGGCTACCTTCCAAGATTGGCGGTTCTCATCGATACGATCTTGCACAGGATTGGATTGCACGGATATGCGATCGTGCCTACAATTCTATCTCTTGGCTGTAATGTACCCGCGGTTGCCGCGACAAGAATTCTCGAGACGAGAAAAGAGCGGTTTATAATGATGACAATTCTTGCGATATTCATTCCTTGTGGCGCCCAGCTTGGGATCATGAAAGAAGTAATTCCAGATACGATGGGTTTTGTCATCTTCTATCTCTTTATGGGATACCTGATCTTTGGCTTCATCCTCAACAAGATCATTCCGGGAAAAACCCCAGAGATGCTGATAGATGTGCCTCCATATCAGATGCCAACAGCACAGAACGTTGGAAGAAAGCTCTGGATGAGGACGAGTAGCTTCTTCAAGGTAGCTCTTCCATTCGTGCTTTTGGGTTGTGTGATCGTGAACGTTCTATATCTCACCGGATTTATAGCATGGATGGGTGATATCTTATCTCCATTATTTATTGGATGGTTCGGTGTGCCAAGTGAAACGGCGGGTCCATTGATAGCAGCTTTCTTGAGAAAAGATCTTGCAGTTGCACAGCTATCTGCCATTGAGATGACAAAGTATCAGATGATAAGCGCGGTGGTACTCGTCTCGATATACTTTCCCTGCGTGGCAACATTTGCGATGATGCTCAGAGAGGGATGGAAAGAACTGCTTGGGAGTATAGCTGTTCTTGCAGTGGTGGTAACCCTCTATGGGGGACTGCTACATCTGATATGGATATTACTGGGGGTGGCTTAGATGAAGAGATTATCTAGCATATATTTTGGCATATTAGGTGTTATTGCATTGGCATTTGGAATCGCCGACTTGCTGGTGACGATTGGGGGGAGCGGTCTCTCCTTTGGGATTTTGGAGATACCCTGCGATGCATTCAGAGGCGGATGGGGCGGTCTTATCATATTATCTGCTGGACTCTTCTATCTCGCTGGCATCAAGAATATTTCAGAAATCCATCAGATCTCAAAGGTGATGATGGGGAGCATATTGATATGGATCATTGCGGGTCTTGACATATTTGCGATGATCACCGAGTCGATACCTGGAGGCGATAGAAGTTGGTTCAACACGTTGGAAGGATTTTTGGAAACGTACGCGCCACCTTATGCACCGGCAATATTTTTGCTTCCATTTTCACTCGTGGTGTTTTACTATATCTTGAAGAAGGAGAGAAATATCTTAAAAAAGGAGAAAGATGAAGAATGAATCGTAGAAATATTTTTCTTGTGTTAGTATTGATGTCGTTCTGTATTGCTTCTTTTGCAGCTGTTATTGAGGCTACACCTGATGGTGTAAGAGAAGAATTACCAGAGTATAAACTGGAACCTATCTTAATATATGACGAAGGAAGAGACCTTCTAAAGATCACGATAGAAGACCTTGCTGAATCTACTGGTGAAGAGTTATGGGAATGTGTATGCAGACCTTGTTCCTTTAGGGTTACAAAAACTGCCATATCGCAACTCTATGAGGGGGAAGAGCATCCAACACAAGGAGAACTTAAGGTGATCTATCATCATCCCAGTGGAGGGCATAGGCTTTCATTTAATTACCTTCTCACAGAAGATTGTTGCACGCTCGAGATGCCCGCAGGAACCAGTAGAAAAAAATTTACGATGGAGAACTATTGCTATGAGTTCATCAGAACAGATACCGGGGAGATATTCAAAACAAGAGTAAAAGCCCAGGTATTTCCAGAGGGATTCTTCGTTCTAAGAGAGAAAGTAAAATCAGAAATGGCAACACCTGATGAAAAAGCTGAATTTGCAAAGCAGTGGTCAGATACGAGGGATAAATTTTTGGTTATGAATTCTTATGATCTCTTTGAAGGTGTGGAAGAAGCAGAGGAAGAAGCAGAGGAAGAAGCGCCCAATGTTGTTGGTGGCGCAACATTCTTTTCGATACTGGTGGCAGGGCTTATTTTACTGCTAATCATGATGTACATCAGGAGAAAAGCACGTTAACAATAGCATCTTCACATTTATCCACAAGTGTAATCAACAGTTGATTGATAACGGAAACATTTGAATACTATTGGGCATTCTTATATAGTACTGTTTAAAAAATACTAATATATTCCAAACGAATTGAAAAGGAGTTGAAAGAAGATGCAGATAACAGTTAAATCGGAATTGATACTTACAGAAGAAGACAAAGGTAAACTGGATAATTTAATGAGAGTTTACTCTTCTGCTCATAGATTTGCTTATAATAGAATTATGGACGACAATTTATCAAAAAACGATTTAAAAAAGCTTATACAAGAGATGTTTGGTTTAAATGCTAGAT
>CABGHG010000069.1 GCA_902158735.1 Candidatus Methanolliviera sp. GoM_oil | reverse complement strand
TTTCCTTAAGTCCCTCGCTATCTACCTCATCCCCTTCTGTGAACGGCGTTATAATTGCTGGAATAACACCCTCAAAGATCACTTATCTCCACTCCCTCTTTAGAGCGTCGTGAATATCGAACCTTTCGGGTAACATATCCCGCAACAGTATTTCTAATCTTCTTGCTCTCTATATTCGTCAGTTCTCCAACCTTCTTTTTGTTCTGCTCATATTCCACCGTGAATTCACTCGGATATCTTTCGAGGAGCTTCTTCGCCAAGACCTTCACCATCGTCGTTTTAACCGTCATATCTTTGACCCTTCGAAGGTCTTAATATTTAAACGTTGACTAAAATTTTTCGCACCTTCTCTACAACATCATCAGAAGATCCCCCAAAGATCCTGATCATCGGCTCCTTTCCGATTCCCCCTCGATCAAATATTATCTCCGGAACTTTTCCAAATTTTCCAAAGTTTTTGATTCCTTCAGCTATCCCCCACTCCATCGTTTTTGCCCCTTTCGGTTCATCTTTCCTATCGAAGTATGAGATTGAGAAAGAGAGCTCTTTACAGATATCCAATATCTCTTCTGAAAATTTTATGTTCATTGCACTTCTAATATTTTCATCGTATTTCATTACCGTCAATATCGTCCTCGCCACGTGTTCGCTCGCTCCAAAGCTCACGCATCCTGCCCTAACCTTATTCCTACACTTCGTTATTCTCCCTTCCACTGCTGCTATATCTTTCAGACCCTTTGGATGATGTATCGCCATTCCGAGATTGCTTCCGACCTCAGGAATGATCTTGCCGATATTTTTAAGCTTTAAAATTTCTTCAAGGGCTCTCTTCAAATCATCCATCACATAATACCTGTCGCAATCATCCAAAAGCCACGCGGTCTGATTTACACAGCCCGTATTATCCCCCGTTCTTCTATACATCTCTATTGACCTTTCTAAGAGTCTCTTCGATACAATCGCGGATTTTAACGGAGAATATCCCATCGCCATTAAACAGGTTAAAGAAGAAGAATATGTGCATCCTGATCCGTGAGTTTTTCCCTCTATCAATTTGCCATCTATTTTAACGGTTTTTCCATTGTAAAATATGTCTCTCCCCTTCAGATGCCCACCCGTGACGATTGCCACCTCTGTCCCAAGTTCATAAATTTTTTTTGCCGCGATCTCGGCATCTCTCTCGTCTTTAATCCTCATTCCACTAATTTTCTCGGCTTCTTCTACATTTGGAGTTATAATAGAGGATATCGGTATCAATTTCTCCTTTAAGGCATCTATGGCTTCCTTCTTGATCAGATCCCCTCCTGCTTCTGCCGACATTACAGGATCGACGATTATTGGAACTTTTATTTTTACATCAGACAAAAAATCTGCGACCGAGCTTATTATCTCAGGTGAATAGAGCATTCCTGTCTTTACCCCATATATGTTATCGTCCGAGAATACCGCTTTTAACTGCTCTATCACGGACTCCTCGGAAGATGGATATATCCCAAGAACCCCCTTCGAGTTCTGTGCGGTCAGCGCGGTTATGACGGACGCGGAAGAGAAGTTGAAGGACGAGAACGTCTTTATATCCGCCTGAATTCCTGCTCCCCCACTTGAATCCGAGCCGCCTATGGTCAAACAAGCTCTGTCCCTGTTCTTGAATAGATCATACGTCATAATGAAAAACGGTTTTTTATAGTATAAATCAAAACCCCTCCATTGAGGGGGGTGGAATCCCTATAATAAATTTTTTGTGCAATGTGGTGAAAAATCGAAAAGGAGGTTTAAAAAAATGAGAAGTGAAAAAGAGATAAAAGAGTTAAGAGATCGGTTGGATGTTTTGACCGAGATTGGGTCTGAAATTGAAATTAATGATAAAGATTTTACTTTTTGTTGTGATACTAGTGATGTTATTGGTTGGGTATTAGATGAAATATCCACAGATGATTTTCTTTCGGATAGATATTTGAATATAGAAGATCTTGAAGAAAGAATAAGAGATATATGTAAAGAAATAGAGAAAAAACAAAAAGGGGAAGACAAAGAAATAGAGTTTTTCGATGAGGATGAGGGAGAGGATGATGAGGTTTATGAGGAAATACGTAACATTGTCCGAGAAGAAATAAACGAAGTAGAAAAGGAAAAAGAAAGGATGACATTTTATGACGATATACGCGAGATTATTCGAGAAGAGACAACGCCTCCAAGTGATCTTACTTCAGAAGAAAAAGAAAAGTTGCTTAAAATGGCAGATGAAATGATGAATTTGAAAAAGGAAATAAAAACGAAAGAGAAAAAAATAAATGAAATAGAAGCAAGAATAGGGAAAAAACACGAGAAAATCGAAGTAATCAAGGCTAAATATATAGAAGCCATCTCTCTTGCTGAAGATAAAAAGGGTAAGAAAATATATTCAAATGATGCATTAAGAAGAGCAGAGTTAAGATTGAGATTGGAGAAGGATAATGAATATCAAAGGATATTGGAAGAGATAGGGAAATTAGCAGAAGAGACTGTAGAAGGTAACGAGAAATTTGATTTAGAAATCAAATATAATAATTTGGTGAATAAGAAGGAGATTTTAATGGGGAGAAATTTTTCATCTGATAAAATTTTTTAGGGGGAAGCACCATTTTGATCAATTAAAGGTTATCAATTGGAAGTGGAAGGTGGTAAATTTTGATAATGAGAAGATCAAATTTTTTCATACAGGGAAGAACAACAAAGGATGTGTGGTATCGCGGTTTAAAACTCATAATGAGCCAAGGTGCACACGTGTTGGACGAGCGAGGGAGTGATACGAAGGAGATTCTAAATTTGATGACGAGGATAGAAGAACCGCGGGGGGATTTTCCCAAAGAAATTCTGAAAAGAGAAAGGATGCTTCTTGAGTATGGAGCTCAGTTTTTATCACCGGAGAATAAAGGTTTCTCCTATACTTATGGGGAAAGATTGAGAAATTGGCATTTTTCAAAGAAAACCGATGAAGGAATAGATCAGATACAAGTTATTATAGAGAGGATAAGAAATAATAAAAATACGAGAAGAGCGACCGCCACCACCTGGATTCCCACAATTGATACTGAAAGAGAAGAAGTCCCGTGTATGATCCTGGTAGATTTTAAATTGCGAGAAAAACTTGAACTCACCGCCGTCTTCAGGTCGCACGATTTTTATGGGGCATATCCTTACAACATTTATGCACTTTCTAAGTTGCAGGAATATGTGGCAGAGGAAATTCCTGCAGTGTCTGGAGGGATAACGGTATTAAGCATCTCCGCTCACATCTATATGGGAGATTTCCAAAGTGCTCAAAAAATTCTTTGAATTTTTTAGCTTATGAAAATGGGGAGATACGTAATGATGAATGAAATTCATTGGGCAGATAAAATTGCAGAAGAGATATCATGGAGAGACAAAAATGTTATAGCCACCGGAATAACTCCCTCAGGGGATATACACATCGGAAACATGCGTGAGATCCTCACGGGAGATATGATATACAGGGCAGTGATAGACAGAGGCAAAGATGCCGAACTGATATACATAGCCGATACGTTTGATCCGTTGAGAAAGGTATATCCATTCTTACCGGGATCCTATGAAGAACACGTTGGAAAGCCGCTCTCATCTGTGCCAGATCCTTATGGATGCCACGAAAATTATGCGGAGCATTTCCTGGATCCTTTTTTAGATTCTCTTGAAAAATTGGGTATATCCGCGAAGGTCTATCGGTCGAATGAACTGTATGAAAAAGGATTATATGAAGACGCCATCAGAGTGGCGATTAAGAACGATAAGAAGATAGCCGATATATTGAAAGAAGGAAGTGGAAGAGAATTAAAGAACAATTGGAGTCCGTATAATCCGCTCTGCGAAAATTGCGGGAGGATAAATTCGTCAGAAGTTTTGGGTTTCGATGATGATTTCAAGGTGAGATACAGGTGTAGATGCGGTTTTGAGGGAGAATCCGATATAAGAAAGGGGGAAGGAAAGCTTGGCTGGAGGATAGATTGGCCTGCAAGATGGAAGATACTTGGGGTGACAGTTGAGCCTTATGGAAAGGATCATGCAACCGTTGGAGGATCTTACGATACAGGAAAGGTGATATCAAAGGAGATATATGGATACGAACCTCCATATCCAGTGATATACGAGTGGATATCTTTGAAGGGACGGGATATGTCAAGCTCAAAGGGGCTGGTGATGCCGATAGGTGAGATGTTGGAGTCCGTTCCCCCCGAGGTATTAAGATACCTTATTGCACGCTCAAGACCGAAGAAGCACCTAAATTTTGATCCGGGGTTGCCTCTCTTAAATCTTATAAACGATCTTGAATCGATAAACGAAGAGGATGAATCTGGAGGTAGGGAACTTGATTTCTCTCTCTTTAAAGAGAAAAGATCAAATGTTCCATTTAAGCATATAATAAACACCATTCAAATCGCGAAGGGAGATCTAAAAGAGTTAAGAATAGTCCTTAAGAGAAGTGGATATGATATGGGTGAGAATGAGGAAAGATGGGCTGGATATGCAAGAAATTGGCTGGAAAGATATGCTCCAGAATTCATGAAATTTGAGTTGAAGGAAGAAGTGCCGAAAAATGCCTTATCTCTCGGAGAAAGAGAGAAGATGGGCCTAAAAATCCTTGGAGAAAGACTGAATGATTATCTTTCAGGAGAAGATATCCACAATATGATATATAAGGTGGCAGAAGAGGCAGGATTGAAGACGAAAGAACTCTTTGAAGCTATTTATATCTCCCTATTGGATAAAAAATCTGGGCCAAGAGCCGGTTTGTTTATAAAATCTGTTGGAATAGGTTTTGTCAAGAAGAGATTCGGAGAGGTTTCGAGGAATGAAGGTTAAAGATGCGAGAAGAACGGCCACCACCATGATTGTGAGATCGAGCAGTGGTAGCAGGATATCTCTCTCAATGGATCCGTTCTATGAGATGATGAGAAGGCTATTCAAGAGAGAAGAGACCGCTTTGAGGGCAAAGGATTTTTTGATGAAGGTTAAAGAGGCACAGATAGCAGGAGATCCGATAAAGGTGGAAGAATGGAGAGAGATGCTTAATAAACTCAAAGTGAGCCGTTCATCCTTTTATTCGATGAGAAATAAGCTCTTGGGTGCAGGGCTTATAGACATCAGCCGGGGAGAATACAGGCTTTCTGGAAAATTTTCCAAGGATATGACAGATATGGCAAGATGGTGGTGGAGTGTCGCTTTGAAGAAGGATATTGATAGTCTTTGAATTTACTCTACTAATATAACCTCATCTATCACCAGCTCTGAACCGGTAACAAACTTAGATTCATCAGATGCAAGAAAAGGTGCTTTTGAAAAAAGAAAAAGGGAGCAATTTGGTAATTCCAAAATTCCGAATTGCCATAACTCATCCTCACTTTTGTGCTAGATCCTTTACAGCCTTTTTCATTTGGCTTATTGAGAGGACTGGATGTACCTCCATCTTTACATATGGAATATACCTTAGCATCCTTAATTCGAGTTCTTCTTCGTTTACTCCTTCCCAGATGCTATACCCCTTGTGACTGCCAGGAAACTCTCCCCAGTCTACCGTTCCGTTTTTTAAGTCATCTTCGACCATATCATGCGCCTGATTATACCAACCAATACGCTCTTTGGGATCAATAGATAGTCTATTTATATCAACCTCCCAAAGCACCATATACTTTGCCATTTTTTTTTCCCTCCTTTTATTTCTTATACATGCTTGTTATACATGTCTGTTTATAAGTTTTTCCATACACAGAATTTGGACAAAAAAGGTGAGCCATATGTTCCTTGTTAGGCAAAGGAGGGGGATACGCTTTTTTGAATCTTACTGCGCCGTATAACCTCCATCTATCACCAGCTCTGAGCCGGTAACAAACTTAGATTCATCAGATGCAAGATAAAGAACACCATAAGCAACATCAATTGGCTCACCTATGTGTCCTATTGGTTGTGAACTATCCAAGAATTTTCGCCCTGCTTCAACATCTCCCTCTCCAAAAAGTTGTCCGACTTTTTCCGCCATAGCAGTCCCAATCCAGCCAGGATGAACAGAGTTAACTCGGATATCATAACCCGCTTGCGCACAATGAAGGGCAGCCGATTTAGTAAAGATTCTTACACCGCCTTTACTTGCGCTGTATGTCTCGAAACCGGGACCTCCTATAATTCCCGCCATAGATGACATATTGATGATTGAACCGCCACCGCTTTTCTTCATCGCCTCTATACCGTACTTGGTGCCCAGAAAGACGCCATCCAAATTGATACTCATTATCCAGCGCCATTCCTCCAGTGAAGTGCTCTCCACGTTTTTTACCAATAGAACGCCAGCGTTGTTCACAAGGACATTCAGCTTGCCAAACTTCTGCAATGTCTGCTCGATTACTTGCTTCCAATCTTCTTCCTTGGAGACATCATGTTTGATAAATATTGCATCGCCACCATTGGATCGTATTTCCTCAGCGACTTTCTTTCCTCTGTCCTTATTGATATCGGTAACGACTACTTTGGCTCCTTCTTTTGCTAATAACAAGGCACATTCCTCACCAATACCTGATGCTCCTCCTGTAACCAGAGCCACTTTATCTTTTACTCTGTCCATTTTTTTGCCTCATTAATGAGCTTTTCCATATCATTACCGTCCTTTACTAAGAGTCGAATAAACATCACTTATTTTATCATTCAAATTAATAAATGTTATGTAGGTATCGTCGGGACTGTCAACCTGTTGGGCATTGGGATTATATTCTCCAATCTAAAACTGTTTAAACTCCTATCTACTTTTCCAGAGGAATCTTAATCCCCTTTCTTTTGGCATCGAGATTTGAGAGTATCCGTATCACAGCATAGCATAGCGTCAATCCTAAGACCATCGTGACGGCCCACAAGAGTTTTGAATTAAAATTTATGGAGATGAGTATATAGGCAAGAATGGCTACTGCGGCACCGAGAAGTGCGTATGGTATCTGTGTCTTCACGTGAGCGATGTGGTCCGAGCCAGAAAACATAGAAGCCATGACCGTTGTATCTGATAGGGGTGAGCAGTGATCTCCACAAACCCCACCGCTTAGAACAGGTGCTATCGCTATGGGCAGAGGAATGCCAAGAGCCAGACCTAAAGGAATTGCCATCGGCATAACCATCCCCATCGTTCCCCATGCGGTTCCAGTTGAAAAACTTATAAAGAAGCTCACAAGAAATATAACTGCTGGCAAAGACCAGGATGGCGTATAAGGCAAAATGAGGGTTGCCACATAATCTCCCGTTCCAACGCCACCCCATGCTATGGGAGCACATATATCGCTTATGGACCACGCCAATAGCAGAATGAGGTTTGCGAAGATCATCATCTCAGCACCGTTGACAAATGCTTTCATCAGATCGGAAAGCCTTCCTATACCCTGTACCCTGTACATGATGATCGCAACTATCACCGCACCAATCGCTCCATACAGCAAAGAATCTACAACTTCTGCATAGCCTAAAGCATCTCTAAAGGAGATAGATTCCAAACCACTTGTCTGCCACCCCGTCAGATAAAACGCTATAAGGGTGACAACGACAAAGATAATCACAGGTAAGATCATGTTTATTGCCCTTTCTTTGACCTCTTTCTGCGTCTCAAGTCGCTCTATCTTCATCAAAGGAACTGCATCGTCATCCATCAACTTTCCGGTTGTTAGCGTTCTATACTCTGCGGTGAGCATGGGGCCAAATTCTCTCTTCGTCAGTGAGAGAATCCAGACGATTGCTATTGCAAAGAAACTGTAAAAACTGTAGAGAATAACATCTGGGAAGAATACCTGCCATGCGCTCACTCCTTCAGGAAGAAACTCACCGATTATACCAAGCTGGTAGCCGGTCCAGACTGAGATAACTCCTATCGTTGCTATTGGTCCGCTCGTTGAATCTATTATGTATGAAAATTTTTCCTTGCTTATCCCAAGTTTTTCAGTAACCGGTCTCATTCCGGTCCCAGTGATGACTGAACTTGAATAACCATCAAAAAGTATAAGCATGCCTAAAAGCGAAGATGCAATCTCACCCCCTCTCCTGCTTTTTATCTTTGGAGTTAAAAGGTTGGCAAATCCCTGCGTACCTCCAGAAAAGTATATCACACCGACCATTCCCCCAACAACCAAAAAAAGTATGAAGACGGCCGCGTTCCATGGGTCTGCAAGGTTATCTCTTAACATAAGAGCAGTTTTGGTTAGTGCCGTTATAGGATTTAGATCACTTAAGATAAGGGTGCCTGTAAAAACTCCTGCAAATAAGGCGGGCAAGATCCTGACGACTTCGTAGTGGGATCCCAAAAATCAAAGATTTTTGAGGACCTCCTTCGTAACAAAGCACAATATTATCGCAATGAGTGGTGGCAGAAGAGATAACC
>CABGHG010000068.1 GCA_902158735.1 Candidatus Methanolliviera sp. GoM_oil | reverse complement strand
ATCTGAATCAACTACATCGAGAGAACTATCTCTTGAAGAGGAGAGATGGAAGAAAGGTCATCTTCTATTTCCCAGAGGAATAAAAAGGTTTATATGCTTTATGTCATAGAATCACAAGCGCGTGTGCTCAAAAATCTTTGAGTCTGAAGAGGTCTTTGAATGCAGACGAATCTTTGATTCGTCGTGCTCGAGCGAAATTCGGCATGTCCTCAAGAATCAGAGATTCTTGGGATCCCACCCTGAAGGGGTGAGGACGACGAGATCGAAGATTTCGTTTTTAAGCACCTTAAAAAAATCGGAGATTTTTAAATGAAGACAATAACCTTTCACTCTTATAGGGGAGGAACGGGAAAGACGAACATCTCGTTGAGTCTGGCAGAATGTTTGGCACGACGGGGGAAGAAGGTCTGTTTGGTAGATTTTGACCTTAGGGCTCCTTCTTTTGGATCATTCTTTGAATATAAGCCGTCTTATTTTGTGAATGACTTCCTGGCAGAAAGATGCGACGTGAAGGATATGCTTGTGAAGGCCGAAGGATTTAATGATGGATTATCTTTAGGATTTGCCTCTCCGGAGATTAGAGAGATAAAGGAGGCGATGAGAGAAGACAAAAGAAAGCAGATGAAGATATTAAACAGAATATTGAACGGAAGAGATCTTCTAAAGGATGAGGTGGATTACCTTATCTTTGATACCGCGCCTGGCCTTAGGTATTCCTCCACAAATGTAATATTAAGCTCCGATCTCGTTTTATTGATCGCAACGCTTGACAAATCTGACCTGGATGGGACCAAACGAATGATAGAAGAGATACACGAAATTTTAGATATGCCACACTTTGTAATTATAAATAAAGTTCCAGCGGGGGTTTCCGACGAAGAGGTTTTGAAAGAGGTGGGAGATAAATTATCTCAAAAGGTGATATGCACGATACAATGCTACTGTGAGGTTATGAGCTTACGCGGCAGAGAGACGATCTTCCATCAGCAGTCAGAACACCCATTTTCGAGAGCAATCGAAGAGATCGCAGATAAAATCTCTTGAATTTTTACGTTCATATATCTTTCTCTCCCTCTTCCGTCAATTTTATAAATACATCCTCCAGTGTGGAAGAGGATGAGCTCTCCGATAACTCTCTCAAGTCGTCCAACGTGCCGGTTGCCATGAGCTTACCCTTATTGAAGATCCCCACGCTCGTGCACAACCGCTCCGCCACGTCGAGTATGTGTGTTGAGAGGAGTATAGAAGAGTGATCTTTCGCTTTTTCCCTAATAATGTCCTTAAAATCTCTCTGGCTCTTTGGGTCGAGTCCGGTGAGCGGTTCATCCAATAGCAAAACCTTTGGATCGGCGAGAAGTGCCGCGGATATCGCTACTTTCTGCCTCATCCCGTGTGAGAGGGAACCTATGTAACTCTTCAACTTCTCTTCCAATGAGAAGGTGTGAGTAAGCTCTATGATCTTCTCATCTAAAACGTCTTTTTCGACCTTTTTTATTCTTCCAATGAACGTTAAGAACTCTTTGATAGTTAGATATTCATAGATCGCGGGATTTTCTGGAAGATAGCCCGTACGACCCTTATACTCCATCAAATTCTCGCTTCCCAATACCGTGATCCTCCCCCCGCTGGGCTTTAATAGTCCAATGAGCATCTTGATAGTGGTGCTCTTTCCAGCCCCGTTTGGGCCCAGAAGCCCAAATATCTCTCCCTCTTTGACGTTCAAGTTAAGTCCATCGACTGCTACAAATTCCCCAAATTTCTTCGTCAGATCAAAGGTCTCAATGGCTGACATGATAAATTACCAAGTTTCTTTCGTGTTTCCTTCTTTCCCGTTATACCCCTTTTTAAACTTTGTCTTTTCGTTTTAGTTTTTTACCCTTTTTATCCTCCTTTTAGGGATCAAACCAGAGATGCAAAAATATTTTTCAATTCTTTTAGGGGGAATTGCCCCGGGGCTTTCTTCTCTCCTACGAACGCGTAGGTGAATAGAGAGCCATAAAACGGCAGTGTTATCCTCGAAATCTTTCCTGCTTCTCCCATCGATATACTTATGATCGGAGAATTTTCCATTGTCATCTTTTCTAATAGTAGAACATCCGATATATCTTTTGCAAAGAATGCAACCTTTGCCATCTCACCGGCGTCTTTACACTCTTTTATGATTCTTCTCATCTCCACTTCCGGAGGCGTCTCTTCGAAATCGTGGTATGAAACGATCGTCTTTATCTTCAAATCTTTACAGACATCTCTCACCCTTGAAAGATTCTTCGAAGAGAGTTCTATATCGACGTAGTCACAAAATTCTATCGCAGATTCCAGCAGATCGAACTGTTCATCTTCCTCGCAAGATCCCCCCTCCGCTTTTATCCTGCACGTCGCAATGCTCGGTTTGTTCACGGATTCGGAGAAAGATTTGAAGAAGAGCTCATCAGGTCTTTTTACCATGTCTATCCGCAATTCTATAACATCCGCTCCCTCTCGCTCTGCCTCGATAACTTCTTCTATGCTGCTGACAGACGCAACAATATTGAATGGATTCATATAAGCCTATGGTTTTATCCTCATAGTCAAAACCTCCTTAATGTTAAGGCTACATCTGATAGCGCTTACTCGTCTTTCCGAGACCCGCGGGCTCCAGGTTGAACACCACTGTCTTTAACCTCGTCATTTCATCTATGCTGTATCCTACACCTTCTCTACCCATACCGGAAGCTTTATTCCCTCCGAATGGAAAGTAGCCAACACCATGTGCAGGCGCATCATTTAAGGTTACTTCGCCAGTTTCCAGTAACTTTGCAGCGCTCCATCCATTATACATATCCTTTGTAAATATGCAGGAATCCAGCCCATATCTCGATCGATTCGCAACCTCCACGGCTTCGTTGAAATCTTTTACGCGAATAATGGTTGCTACGGGTCCAAATGTCTCCTCCCATGCTATATCGGCCTCTAGAGGTACGCGATCGAGCACCGTGGGTGTAAAATAACAGTTATGGCAGGCGCCTGTGCCTCTCAGCATCTTTGCACCCTTATTCACCGCATCTTTCACCAACCGGGCCACCCGTGCTGCAGCATCCTCAGAAATCAAAGGACCGAGATCGTTCCCTTCCCTCACATCCCCAAACTTGAGCTTATCAAACTCTGCTATGAAATTCTCCAGAAAAACGTCTGCAATTCTATCGACAACGAGTATTCGACTTATCGAATCGCATCTCTGCCCGGAATACTTGAATGTACCCGAAATTATCTTTGAGGCGGCAAGATCGAGGTCGGCATCTTCAAGTACTATCGCACATCCCTTTCCGCCTAGTTCTAAGTGAAGACGCTTCATAGCTGCATTCTTTGCTATATGCTGCCCAACCTTTGTGCTCCCTGTAAATGTGATCATATCAACGTGTTCGTGTGAGGTGAGATAATCCATTACTTTTCCGTGTGCAGTCAGAGCATTTAAACAACCTGGCGGAGTACCAGCTTCGTCGAATAGTCTGACAGCCATCAAAAATGCGAGGGGATCGGTACTCGGAGGTTTAGCCACGACCGTATTCCCGGCAAGCAGTGCTGGCACTATCTTTGCTATACTCGTATATACGGGATAGTTAAAGGGGGATATCGCCAAAACTACACCAACAGGTTCTCTAAGGACTATCGAAACTTTACCCGTTGTATCCTCACTCCAGTCTCCAGGTATATACTCCCCGAATATCTTCCTCGCCTCTTCTAAAGCCATATTAAGCCTGCGGATAGTTGCATTTATCTCTCCCTCTGCATTATCATAAGGCTTGCCTGCCTCGAGTACCAGAGTTTTAACGAGTGCTTTTTTGTGCTCTTTGAGCAGGGCAGCCACTCTTTTGAATACCTCTACTCGCTCAATCCCCGGCCATGCACGGAATCCCTTATCCCTCCCTTTGTTCTCGAACGCAGCATTTACAGCACGCTCTGCATCTGACTTCGTTGAATTTTGAACGTAAGCCAGCAGTTTATCCTCCAGTGGAGAGTAAACCTCTACGGTCTCCCCTTCAGAGTATTCCCATTTCCCGTTTATATAATTTTTAAGTACGGGAACACCTTCTTCGTACTCGAATATATGCCCGAACGTTTCTTTATCCAGAATCTCTCTTAACTCATTCATTTTTTCCACCGCTATTATTCTCTATTTGAACCTTTTAAAGTTTATCACTGTAATCAGTGAATACTGTCTTTATCTCAGTACACTCCTCTATGGGCAATGGTACCAACTTCTCGTCCTCCATTTCCAGTATTCCTTGTTCACATTCTTCGTGTATATACATATTTATGGATAATCAGTCTGCTTATAGCAGTGCACCACGCCCAACTCTTCCCAAATGTGATAAAGACCGATTCCTGGCCCGGAGTGAGCATTTCGTCTAACGTTCCGAGCATATCTGAAGTCCAGCCTATAACGGCTGAATTTGGATGAATGCGTAAGCGGAGCCAGATACGCTTCTGTTAGACAAAGTTGCTATCATATGTTTCATATCAAGACCGTATCATTGTCAAAATCATCTTGAAATTCTTTACTGCTCTCAAAGAATGTGGTTGATTGGCGGGCATTATAATCATCTCACCTTCCTTTAAGCGAACAGGCTTACCGGAGATAACAATTTCTGCTTCACCTTCGAGAAGATAAACCAAGGCGTCAAATGGCACCGTATGCTCACTTAAACCTTGTCCATCGTCAAAGGCGAAAAAGGTTACTGTGCCCATCTTTTTATCAATTATCGTTCGACTCACCACAGAACCTTTCTGGTAATCCGCCAAATCAGTTAGTCTTATCGCTTGCGCCACAAGCTTTTCCATGTCCGTTTGTCTCTTATTATGTACCATTGTTTTTACCTCCATTTAGTTTTTAGGGGATTTCCAATAATTTAGGTATATCCGACATCAATGTCGTATATCCTTCCATTTTGGCATCATATCCGAACTTTGCATACACTCCCTCTCTATATTTTTATCCGTATGCAACACAAAACTCATGGCAACGACCAAGTTGAAAGAGAACACTTCACCGCTCTATAATAGTCTCATCGATACTTACGCCGAAGTGTCTTCCCCCCTTACCAAGATAAGCAAGAACTTCATCCCCCTCTTTAATTTCTGCCATAGATATTGGCTTTCCATCGGCTCCCACGAGGTTAACCGTTTCTGCGTTCTGCAAGATCACCTGAATCTTCTCTTTGTTTATCTTCGCCTCAATCAAGATCAGGGGTCTCTTCTCTATCTTTGCCCTTCCAACCGCCGATCTTCTCATCTCCCCTTTGCTGTTCACGATCATAACATCACTCCCCCCACAAAGCTCCGAGAGATAGTTCGTCTTCTCTTCGCCTAATATGTACGAATAAACTGCGCCAGCGTTCACCCTGAATGGTCTTGAAGCTGCATACTCCGACTCCTTGGATTCGGCTTGAACTAGAAAGAACCCGCTTGAGAAAGAGCCCACGAGCATTCCTTCACCCTCTCGCATCATCGTGCATGTATCGATACAGACCCTGTCTCCCAAACTGACGTTCTCCACCAGAGATACCTTAACAGGTCTTAATTCCAACGTGCCAGAAGACGCCCTCATATCGATGATATCTTTTATCTCATCCCTGCCAGTTATATGTAACAGAACACCGTCAACCCCCCTCTCCATCGTCTCAAATGCCACTTTTGCATCATCTACACTATCTACACCCATTATTATCTTTGTATTGGATCCCTGCAATCCGGCGATGATATTCTCTGCGGGGACTATCTTCCAGTCTTCACCGATCACGATCAGATAATCACAGAATTTTCCGATCTCTATGGAAAATTTCTCATGCTCTTTACTCTTCAAGAGAACATAATATGAGACTTCCTTTCCTCTCTCTTTTGCCTCTCTAACCGATTTTAGATCGACGGATTCGTTTAGTCCTTTCGGGAGAGGTATCGTTCCATCTCCCTCTCCTCCTCTTCCTATTATGGTTATATCTCCTGAAGTATCGTTATATGTTGCCCGCTTAATATCTCCGAGCTTGGAAGATAGAGCCAAATCCTCTTTTTCTATTGCAATGACATCCACGCCAAGCTCCAATCCATCGATGATCAGCTCTTTCTTTGCCCCCTCGTCAAGAATACTATCTATCTCAAGCCAAATCTCTTTCATAATCTCTCCAACGCCTCTTTTACACTCAAATTTCTGTGAACGATATCTCGTATCGCCATCGTCATCGCGGTGGGATTCTCGTGTTGAAATATGTTTCTTCCTATAGAAACTCCCATCGCTCCGGCACCCAAAGCCCCTTCAACCATCTCGAGGAGCTTTTCATCAGAATCTATCTTTGGTCCTCCCGCAATTACCACAGGAACAGGGCATCCCTCAACCACCTTAGAGAATGAGTCTGGGTCTCCAGTGTAATTTGTCTTCACAATGTCCGCACCTAATTCCGCTCCAACTCGTGCGACGTGGGCTACGATCTTCGGATCGAACTGGTCTTTAATCTTATCCCCCCTCGGGTACATCATCGCCAGGAGGGGCATGCCCCACTCTTCACAACTTTTACTTACGTTCCCAAGTTTTTTAAGTTGATCCGCCTCTGTTTTGGAACCTATATTTATATGAACGCTCACCACATCAGCGCCTAACTTCATTGCCTCTTCAACATCGCAGACGAGCACTTTATCGTTTGGATCGGTACCCAACGAAGTCGAAGCACTCATATGGACGATTAACCCAACATCCCTTCCATGTCCCCTATGACCTGCTCTGACCATTCCTTTATGCATCAAGACAGCATTTGCCCCGCCCTCGGCGACCTTGTCTATCGTCTCAGAGAGATTTTCTAAACCTTTGACTGGCCCGATGGAAATTCCATGGTCTAAAGGCACGATTATCGTTCTGCCCGTCTTTCTATCTCTTATTCTCTCAATTCTTATCGTTTTACCAACTTTAAACATCTTCATCACCGTGCTATTATGTGACATGGTAGCATAGTGCTACCATATAAAAGTTTCTGATATTTTATAGCCCAGGGCGGATTCGAACCGCCGTTGCCGGGTCCAAAGCCCGACATGATTGACCGCTACACTACCGGGCTAAAATTTTCGAGCCTCTTTGAGATTCCCCAGATAATCATCAGAAGATGTACTGACACATAAATATTATGTATTGGTATAATAAGGGTACTGTAGAATAATTTGATCTTACAATCGGTGAAAAGATGCTTTCCGGAGAAGAATATAACATAAAATACTTTGAAGAGAACGGTTTTATGAGGAGGAGATGCCAAAGATGCGGCAAGTATTTTTGGACGAGAGACATCGAGAGGAATAGATGCGGGGATGCCCCATGCGATCCCTATTCATTCATTGGAGATCCCTCCTTTAGAGCGAGATATACGCTCGACGGAATGAGAGAAGAATTTTTAACATTTTTTGAGCAGAATGGGCACAAAAGGATAGAGAGATATCCCGTGGTCGCAAGATGGAGAGACGATATCTATCTCACGATCGCCTCGATAGCCGATTTTCAACCATTCGTGACCTCTGGACAGGTCAGACCCCCCTCAAATCCGCTCGTAATATCTCAACCGTGTATAAGACTTGAAGATCTAGATTCCGTCGGAAAGACAGGCAGACACCTCACCACCTTTGAGATGATGGCACATCACGCGTTCAACTATCCGAACGAGAAAATCTATTGGAAGGACGAAACGGTGGCCTATTGTGATAAATTTCTTGAGAAACTCGGTGCAAATTTGAATGATGTTACGTACAAAGAGGAGCCGTGGTCAGGCGGTGGAAACGCCGGTCCTTGCCTGGAAGTTCTTCTTGGAGGGCTGGAGTTAGCAACATTGGTCTTCATGGATTTAAAGAGAGATGATAGCGGAGAGATAATCATAAAGGGTGAAAAGTATAGAAAGATGGATAATTATATCGTCGATACCGGATACGGATTGGAAAGGTTCGTCTGGGCATCCCAGGGCTCTCCTACGATATATGATGCAATATTTCCGGATGTGATAGAAAAGATAATCGGAGAGACGGATATAGAACATTCGATCGAAGATCCGGAATATTCCGAGATACTCGCAAAGAACGCAAAGTTATCCGGAATGATGGATATAGATGGCAAAAGAAGTTTAGAATATCTGAGGAGAGAGGTCTCAAAAGAACTTGGAATAGATTTAGATAGGTTAAAAGGAATTATAGAACCCATAGAGAAGGTATATGCCATAGCAGACTATTCTAGATGTATAGGATATATGCTGGGGGATGGAATCGTCCCATCAAACGTAAAATCTGGTTACCTCGCAAGGCTTGTCATTAGAAGGGCATGCAGGCTGATGGACGAGTTGGGGCTAAAAATTCCTCTGGCGGAGATCGTCTATGAGCAGGTCGGGAAGATGCCAGAATACCTGAATAAGATGGACGTCATAGAGGAGATACTCGGTATAGAGCGTAGAAAATACGATG
>CABGHG010000067.1 GCA_902158735.1 Candidatus Methanolliviera sp. GoM_oil | reverse complement strand
GGGATCTGCTTGAAGAAAACAGAGGCAAGATAGATCTGGATACCGCGATGGGTTTTACGAGAGATACTGCAAACGGTCCAGAACCAGGAAAGGGTGGATACTACTCGATATGTAGATACGGGCCGAGAGACGCGGAAGAGAAGATACCGGACGCCCTATCGTTATATAAGAAGGATAGCACAATTTTTGCACTTGTGATTCAACCGAGAGAGCGGGTGGTGTAGTACTGCGGTGCACACCCGAATGAGGCACCGTATATCAGGATCGATTTAAGCGAGTATTTTGGAAAAGATATAGAAAAGATCGAAGCATCCTCGCATGTATCCTTCAAGCTGCCGAAGATGCCACCGTTAGAAGAGGTGCCGAAGGTCGAAAAGAAGACGGAGGAAGGCATGTCTATTCCGCCGATCATGGGAAAGATCGCACAACTGCCGCTGTGTGCATCTCCCTCTCTAAATATATCGTGTAGTTATTGCTGCCCGTTTGATCCCACACCGTGTCTAAGACCAATTATCAGGCAGTTATTGTCCTTTGTATTGTAGGGGTTTGCATTCTCTCAAAGAGTTTTAAGATACGAAAATCTCAGATTTTAACATATTTGTTACGACTCGTCAAAAGAATAAGATCGATGATCAGGCGATTCTGGCGACCCTCATAATTCTCCAAAAGGTTCTTGACTCCTTCGTCATTGGGATATTCTTGGAGACGTTTAACACGATTTTTTATCTTCTCTTTCGGAAATTAACGGATATATCGTATCTTTCAACCCTTTGTTTATGCTCTCTTTGGGTTTACAATCCTCACCTTTTGTAAATTTTTTTGAATTAAAAAAAAGTCTCCACCGCTCGATCCAAAGATTTTTATCTCTTTTTTCACAAACCTATAACTCTTCTTTAAATTTTACAATTTATAAAAAGGTTTTTGAAAGGCGAATAAGTTTGTTGGAGCTTTCATCATCATGTTTTTATCTTATAATATCTCTATATAATTTTTTTCAACTCTTTATTAATACTTCCATCAGGTAGCATCAAATCTGAATGTAGTTCTTCTCTCTCTTCCATTTTATATCTTACACAGCTCTCCCAATCTCCCTTACAATAAAGTTCTATCCATTCTTTATTTAGTTTTCCTTCTTCATAAAATCTTTTCATTGGACATGCAGGATACCATTTACAATCTGTGAGAAGAACTTTTAGCTTGCGGTAATTTTTTACCATCCCTTCTTTAATAATAGGCTTATAAAAAACAGCGGCAGGATGTGGTAAAGGGAATATCTTTCTATGATTGACCAGAAAAATCTTACCAAAAACCTTGTAAAATTCTATTTTAGATGAAGGCAATGTAATAGAGTATTTCTCAAATACGTACTTAGTTGCATAATAACCTAAAGGAACCAATATCTTTGGGTTTATCAATTCTATCTCATTATCTAAGTATTTACTGCAAATTTCAATTTCATCCCGTTTTGGTCTCCTATGTTTTGGAAGCATACATTTAATCAGGTTTGTCATGTAAAGATCTTCTCTTGAAATATGATTCATCCCTAACAATTCATTCAACACTTTTCCTGAAGGTCCAATGAACATTTTTCCTTCCATATCTTCATTCTCTCCGGGAGCTTGAGCAATTAGCATGAGTTTGGCATTTAAATTTCCTTCCCCACAGATAGCATTCATTCTCGTTTTAGATAATCTACATTTGTTGCATTTTCTTATCTCTTCGTTTAAATTCTCAATGTTCATAACATCACTCAGTCCAGGCTATTTTCAACATTTTTACAATTTTAATTTTTGTAAAACATAAGCATTTTGAAAATATTAGTTTATAAAATTTTAGATCGTAAAAACGGCAAAAACCCCTGTTTAGACTATCGTCTGCGACAGAATTTTACAATTTTTTTATTTTTTATATGAGAAGTTAAACCGCCAAAATATTTTATATGGGAAATATTTAAATGAATCTGATGAGGAAAAATTGGCGGTGAAAAGAAATGATTGATCAGGAAATAAAAAAGTTAAAAACTCACGGTCGAAAGGATAATCTTTCTCCCTTTTTTGAACCGAAGAGCGTGGCTATAGTTGGTTCTCTTTCACAGACTTGGTTTGGTGGTCAAGCATTATTGAAAAATCTGCACAATTTTGGATATTCGGGTGGGATATATCTGGTCAATCCATCTTACGAGGAGGTTCAGGACGTAAAAGTTTATCCGAGCATTAAAGATATTCCAGAAAGCATCGATTTGGTGATCATAATTACGCCTGCTCGCACAGTTCTCTCGATCGTAAAAGATTGTGTAAAAAAAGGTGTAAAATGTGTGATCATCGGAGCAGATGGTTTCACAGAGAGGGATGAGGAAGGGAAAAGGTTACAAAATGAGATTACTGAGATCGCAAGGCACACGAGAATTCGGATTATTGGGCCAAATACTGTTGGCACCGTAAATACCGCGACTGGTCTTGTGACGGCCATTTATCTCATTGGCTATGATAAAATTAAAAAAGGAGGTATCGCTTTTGTCGCACAAACAGGCATAATTGGCCCTCAGGCAATGCCTTATGATGATTGGAGATATGGGATCAGTAAGATCTGCGACCTAGGCAATAAATGCGACGTCGACGAAAGCGATCTCTTGGAATATCTCGCAGATGATCCGGAGACGAAGGTAATCGCGATGCACCTTGAATGTATAAAGAGTGGGCACAGATTTTTGGATGTGGCAAAAAGAGCCGCTCAAAAGAAGCCAATCCTGATTCTCAAACCCGGAAAAACCAAAGAGAGCGCAAAGGCACTCATGTCGCACACAGGTTCTTTGGCAGGGGACCAAAAAATTTACGAATCAGCGTTCAAGCAGGTGGGCGTAATACAGGTCAATTCTTTCAAGGAACTATTGGAAATTCCAACGGCGTTTTTGTGCCAACCGCTTCCAAGAGGAAACCGATTGGGTATAATTACGTTTACAGGAGGGGCGGGCATAATGGCGATGGATATCGCGGCTGAATCCGGATTAACCCTCGCTAAGCTTTCTACGGAAACGAATGAAAAATTATCTAATATTCATCCCACGCTCGTGGGAAATCCCTCGGATTTGGGTCCACTGTATGCTATAAGCGGTGAATCCCCCTATAAAACAGTGATCGAGGCGATGCTGAACGATGAAAATGTCGACTGCATTTTCTGTGTTATCGTTGGAGGATTCTTGTCCGCGAATTTATATATTCAAACATTGAACGATATTGAGAAACCCAAAGACAAGCCGATGACTTTCTGGGTGTACGGTCCGAGCTCAGAAAGCAACGATCAAGTCTGTTTCGAACTTAGAAATAATGGATATCCAGTTTATTTAGATATAGAAACCGCTGTCAAGGCATTAGGCGCAATGTACCGATATAAAACGATCAAAAACTGGAGAAGAACAATTTAATTTTTTATTTGGCCGATATTTAAGTTGTTTCAGCTAAATTAATCCTTCAAAAATCTTAACTCTTTTCTTTATTATTGCCGCCATAAAAATATGCTCGAACGACAAAACCGCTATCATTCTTGGGTAGTGGATCATCCCTTATATGCGGCCTCCACCTTTCGCTTCCGCATCTTCCAGATTTTACATCTTACAACCTATTTGCCACCCATCGTGGATCGCCTCTAATATTTTTCTCGGTTCAACAGAATCTCCAATTACATGTAGTTTTGGAATTTTGTCCTTTAAAACCTTTGATAATTTTTTGTTAGCTTCCATTCCCACTGCAAGCACTATGGTATTTGCCTCAAGCATCTCTTTTTTACCTTTTCTCTCAATGACTGCACCAGCATCCGTTATCTCAAGGAGCTTTGCCTCCGTTATTATCTCTATCTTTGGATTATCCCTAATTCTCTTCACGGTGACCCATCTCGTTGTTGGCCCAATATCAGGGGCTATTCGCTTTAACATCTCAACAATTGTCGCGCTTTTGCCCCTCTCTGCAAAGAACTCAGAAGTCTCACAGCCAATCATTCCACCACCCACAACTACCACTTTTTCACCGACTTCTACTTTACCTGCCAGCACATCCACAGCAGTAACCACATTATCACGATAAACGCCGGGTACTTTTGGAATGATAGGCAGTGCACCAGCGGCAATGATTACTTCATCGAAATTTGCATTTAACACAACTTCAGGAGTAACTTCCTTATTTAATTCTACATTAACTCCAAGCTCTTGCATTTGATAAGTTAAATAATTTGTTATATTAGTAATCTCTTCTTTATGCGGAGGCACCGCCGCCAAAATCAGATTTCCTCCAAGTTTATCTTTTTTCTCAAAAAGGGTTACTTCATGCCCTCTTATTGCGGAGATTCGCGCAGCCTCCATCCCTGCAGGACCACCACCAACAACAAGGACATTCTTGGGCTTTTCTGCAGGATTGACTCTCTTTTCCCATTCTCTTCCAAGCTCGGCATTTACCGAACATGTAATTGGAGCAGGCTTACCTGTAGTCATACCCACCATTATATTATCGAAGCAACAACAACATGCAATGCACATCCTGATTTCCTTGAATTTCCCTTCTGCGGCTTTTCTGGCGAGGTGCGGATCTGCCAGATGTGCTCTGCCCATAGCTACAAGATCTGCTTTTCCTTCGTTTATGATCTTGTCAGCTAATTTCAAATCATTAATTCTCCCTACCGCTATTACTGGAATATCTATAACCTCTTTCATCGCTTCTGCTAAATGTACGAATGCACCACGTTCAACAGCCATAGGTAGCATTGCCACAGGAGATTCATGCCAGCCAGCCCACGCGTGGAACATGCTTGCGCCAGCTTCCTCTATCTTCTTGGCAAATATCTTTGAGTCCTCTATCGTAGATCCGCCTGGCAAATATTCCGCAACGCTATGCTTAAAGGATATAGGGAAACTATTACCCACTCTTTTTCTTATACTATGAATGACCTCCACCGCGAAAGTCGATCTCTCCTCAACCATATCCCCGCCAAATCTGTCTTTTCTCTTGTTAGTTAGTGGCGAGAAAAACTGACTGAATAAATATCCTGTGCATCCCATTAGTTCTACCGCATCAAATCCTGCATCTTTTGCTCTTCTGGCCGCATCTCCAATTTTTTCTATTATCTCCTCGACTTCTTCCGTAGCAAGCTCTCTTGGTGTCTCTTTTGTATATCTCGATGGAATGGGAGATGGAGCCACTGGTTGTACTCCTGTAAATTGTGAGCGTGCATATCTACCGGCGTGAACCAATTGCAAGGATGCTTTAGCACCATTTTCATGGATTGCTTTTGCTAACTTGCTCATACTGAGAACATATTTGTCATCATCCGCGCGTAACATGCGTGGTCCAGCTGCACCTGTGGAATCAACACAAGCCGCTTCGGTAGTTATCAAACCTGTGCCTCCTTTTGCTCTTTCGGAAAAGTAATTAATCATTTTATCGTTTACTGTTCCGTCCTCTGACGCAAATCCTGTACCCATCGGCGCCATCACTATTCTATTCTTAAGATCCATATCGCCTATCCTTATCGCCTTGAATAAGTTTTTTAGTTCTTTCATTGGTAGTCACTCCATTGGCTGTAGTGGAGCATTGTGTCTCAGATTTGATTACTCATCTACACACAACTTCTTTTTGCCTTATCAATTTAAAACTTTCCCTGATACCTTAAGATCACCCAAAAATAAATCCCTCACCGGATTTTTCCGCGGCTTTAAGCATCTCTACCGCGAACTTCAATAGTTCATTCTTAAATTTAACAATCTCCATCGTTTGTAAAATCTGATGTGCAGCCAAAGGGACCACAAAAATAAAAAACCGAGGAGATAAAGAAAAAAAAGAGTCTGGAGATATTGTTTTTAGAATTTAAACCATTAGAAGAGAGTTATTGAATTTCTCAATATCGGCTCTTCTTTGGTCTGATGGAGAATATGGGGAATTGGGGGAAGTATTAAGTTAATGAAGTGAAAAGAGATTGTGTGTGCAGATGAGAATCAAATATAAGTGGCAAAAGAGAGAAATAGGTTCACTTTCTGTAATATCACGGAGATATAGAAATAAATGAAACTATACTTGGTACAGCACGCAGAGGCAAAAGATAAGGATGAAGACCCGACTCGTCCGCTCTCTGGTAAGGGATGGAACGATATCAGAAATATGGCGAGTTTCTTTAAAGGAAAGATCGAGGTAGCCAAAATCGTGCACAGTGGAAAACTACGCGCAAGACAAACGGCAGAAGAATTAAATGCGGTAGTATCTTCATCGGTAGAAGAAGTGGGTGGACTCGCACCTTTGGATGATCCTGGCATCTGGGAGGAGAGATTGAGAGAAGAATCTGAAGACACGATGATCGTCGGCCATCTACCCCATCTGGGCAGACTCGCCGGACTTCTACTCGCGAATGATCCGGAGAGAAAGGTAATAGACTTCAAAATGGGTGGTGTCGTCTGTTTGGAGCGAGATGAGGGGGGCAATTGGTCGTTGCAATGGATGGTGACGCCTGAAATTCTGTGATCCCATGCGGGGCTGTTGTTACTCTTGTAAAAATTGGAAGGATGCGAAGATAAGACGAGTGATCTTCGACGTGAAGAGAGAATTCAAGGGAGATGAAGAGGTCACCATAGAATTTGGAGGGGAAAAAGTCAAGATACCTTCATGGAGTTATCATATTGATGAATCGATGAAGAAGATCATAGAGGGCATCAAAGAAGGAAATATTAGATACTGTAATGAGCGGCTGATAATGCCTTGGGATAGCTATGAGTGCTTCGAATCGAGGATTATACTGAAAGAAGTAGATATAAACACGGGGGAAGAATGCGAATCTTCATACCCCGTTTGTTGGACCGAAGGAGGATGCCCATTCAAAGAAAGATGCTATAAAGAGCAGAAAGAGCATAATTATTATTTTGGATGAGACATGATGTGAGAGAATTCATGGATGCGAGGAGATCGGGAAAAATATCTGAAGGAGAGATATTATTGATACGATGAGAATGCTCAGAAGAATTCTGCCAAAAATATTACTTAGATAGATATTTGGTGTTCTTTGACTCTATTTGATGAAAAATTTATTTTGGGATATATGAATTGATGAAAGGACGAAAGATGATGAAGGTGATAGCGCATAGAGGAGCAAGGGCGGATGAGCCAGAGAACACGATCAGGGGTATTAAGAGGGCTTTTACATGTGGAGCAGATGCCGTGGAGGTCGATGTCAGGCTCAGTAAGGACGGTGAAGTGATGGTGATCCACGACGACACGTTGGAGAGAACAACAAATGGCGTTGGAAGTGTCAGAGAGAAGACATCAGCGGAACTGAAATTGCTCGATGCCGGAAAGGGTGAGGAAATTTCGATGCTCTCGGAGGTTCTATCACTCTTTAAAGGGTCTGAAATAGAATTGGTCGTCGAGATGAAGGAGGAGGGGATTGAAGAGAGAGTGGTGCAGGAGATAGAAGATGTCGGAATGGCTGAGGAAAAAGTTGCGATCTCATCATTCTTCCATCCATCATTGCTAAAGATAAAGGAACTCGAACCGAAGATCAAGACTGGGGTGATAATTTCCTCTTTGCCCGTTTTTCCAGTGAATTTGGCACGCGATGCGAATGCAAATGTTATTTTTCCGAAATATCCAAGATTAAACGGAGAATTGGTCGAAAAAGCCCATGAAAATGAGATAGACGTCTATCCATGGGTCATAAATAGGAGGAAAGATCTGGAGAAGGTAATCGAATTGGAAGTGGATGGCATCGTCACTGACGATTCCTGTTTCATACGCAGGCTCATCGATGGTGAATGATATCATAATTGTTTATAGGATAAAATGACCGAGAAATTCGAAGATAAGGTTGATACCTCTGCGAGATGGGTATCAGAATCTAAAAAACTTGTGGTCTTCACCGGAGCCGGAATCAGCACAGAATCTGGCCTGCCAGATTACAGAGATCCAGACGGCGTCTGGACGAGGAAGGCAAAGGGTCTTTCTCCGCGTTCGATCGACTGGTCATCCGTTGAACCGAATCCGGGTTCGATTGAGGGCTATCTCAGCGCCATGAAGACATACACAGATTTTACGGGCATGAATCCGAAGGAGCTGATGGATGAGGCAGAGGATATGCGATAAACACAGGCGGTGAGAAGGTCTACTTTGAGGAGGTCGAAGAGGTGATAAGGACATCCGAGAGTGAGGGATTGTGCGGTGCTAGGTATTCCAGATGAGCGATGGGGAGAAGCCGTCACGGCAATCGTTGAACTCAATCCGGGAGAGAAAGCGACTGAAGACGGGATGAGAGCACTGCAGGGGAAAGATCGCGGGATACAAGATACCAAAGAATATCGTCTTCCACGAGGTCTTGAGGACGAACGTCGGGAAGATAATGAGATCGGAATTGTTGGAGGTGGTCGACAAGGAGTTGATGAGGCAAAATAAAAAATAGAGGATTTTCAATACTTTAATCTATCCTTTCCTCGATAGT
>CABGHG010000066.1 GCA_902158735.1 Candidatus Methanolliviera sp. GoM_oil | reverse complement strand
TGGAAATTCATCATTTAAATCGCATTCCCTCGCCCTATCAGGAAATTCCTTCTCTGCGAACTCTCTCGCGGCCCCTTGAATGTCCTTCTCTTCCTCGGTCAGCCCAAAATCCATCTTATTTCCCCTTGAACGTGGCTTTTCTCTTCTCTATAAACGCGGATATTCCTTCTTTCGCATCTTCCGATGCAAAAGAGATCAAAAACTCATCCGTCTCGAAAGAGAGAGCCTCTCGCAAAGGCATCTCTAATCCCTTGTTTATCGCATCCAGCATACATCTTACGGCTATAGGAGGCTTGGATGCCAATTTTTCTGCCAATTTTTCTGCAGAATCTTCCAGCTTCTCAGCGGGCACTACCTCATCGACCAGCCCGATTGCCTTCGCCTCATCCGCATCGATCATATCACCCGTTAGATCTATCTTCTTCGCCATTCCCTTTCCGACGAGTCTTGTCAAACGCTGTGTGCCACCCCATCCTGGTGTCAAACCAAGATTTATCTCTGGCTGCCCAAATTTTGCCTTTTCAGATGCTATCCGAATATCGCACGCCATTGCAATCTCGCACCCTCCACCGAGCGTTAGACCGTTCAAAGCGGCGATGAACGGTTTACCCATCTCTTCCATCTTTGCAAGGGTCCTCTTTCCTCTCTCGATCACCTTCTTCCTGACATCGAGATAGCTCTTACCTTTGAACATCATGATATCAGCGCCGGCGCCAAACGCCCTCCCTGTTCCGGTGATGATGGTCACCTTTATATCATCATCCTTCTCTATATCCTCCAAAACATCTCCGAGTTCAAAGAGCATCTGCTCGTTCACCGCGTTTAACACATCCGGTCTGTTCAATGTGATCTTGGCAATTGGTGGTTTCTTTTCATATACTATTGTCTCATAAGGCATATCCATCACTTATACTCATAGAAACCTTTCTTCGTCTTTCTTCCAGTCCATCCAACCTCTCTCATCCGCCTGATTACAGGTGCGGGCTTGTATCTCTCCCAGCCGGTCTCTATGTAAATTGCCTCGAGGATATCACAGATTGTATCGATGCCGATCAGGTCGAGGAGCTGAAAAGGCCCCATTGGCCAGTTGAACGAAAGCCTCACGATCTTATCCGCATCTTCTACGGTAGAAAGTCCCTCTTCATACATCTTTGCCGCCTCGTTGAGGACTAAAGGCATAAGTCTGTTCGTCACAAAGCCTGGCGAGTCTTTAACGACTGCAGTCTCCTTGCCAAGCGAGTGGATGAAGTCCAGCGAAGTATTCAACGTCTCTTCGGACGTCACAACAGATTTGATAATCTCAACGCCGCGTATCAATGGCACAGGATTCATGAAGTGCGTGCCTATAACTTTGTCGGGACGTTTCGTCGCCGATCCGAGCAGAGAAATTGGTATCGTAGAAGTATTACTCGCAAGAATCGTATTCGATGGAGATATCTCGTCGAGTTGTTTTAACACACCTTTCTTTACATCACTCCTTTCGAAGACTGCCTCGATGACGAAGTCGGCATCTTTTGCGCCATCTTTTATATCTGTCGTCGGCTTTATTCTCCCGATGGTCTCATCCATCTTATCTTGTGTGATTTTACCCTTCTCCACGAACTTCGATAGGCTTTTTTTAATGTTTTCTAAAGCCCTTTTAAGGAGAGCATCGCTCAAATCCACGACGGATGTCTCGTACCCTGCCTGTGCGCAGACCTGCGTTATGCCGTTACCCATCACACCGGTACCAACAATGCAAACTTTTTTTATTTCCATTCTTCAAACCTCCTCTCTTTATTTTTTTATAATGCCTTAAATAATGGAACGATCTTCTCTCCTCCTGAATATACATCCGCAGGAAGAACAACATGACTTGCTTTCACCTTCATTCCGATCAGTTCTTGAGATCTTTCATTCTTCACCGTGGCCTTCTCCGCATCATAATCGAGCCTTCCCATGATCGTTGGCCCCTCATCCAGTTTTACCATACAGATGATATAGTGTGGCTCAAATCCTTCTGGTGATACGTCGATGAGCGTAAAGGTCAGTATCTCTCCCATTCCGCTTAATTCCGTCTTCTCCAGATCTTTTGATCCACACCACTGACATGTAGGCAAGGGAGGGCATGTTATCTGTCCGCATTCCTTGCACCTCAATCCGAAAATTTTATCCTCTCTCAACCCATCGTAGAAATCCTTTGCCGTCAAGATATAATATTCCTTCATTTATTTACCTCCTTGATCTCCCAAGTATTAAATGTGCCAGCGTGTTGAAGCCTCCACCAAGCGTATCCGTCATTCCGATCTCCGGAACGGGATCGACCTGATTTCCTTTAGGAGCTCTACCCTTCATCTCCTCGGCGATCGTGTGGACCTGAGCCGCACCTGTTGCACCTATCGGATGGCCCTTACCCATCAGTCCACCATCCGGATTTACGACAGGTCTTCCACCGATATCCGTCTGGCCTTCTTCAACAGCATCCGCTCCCTTCCCCCAATCGAAGAATCCTATCGCCTCGCTCGCGATGATCTCGGCAGAGGTGAAACAATCGTGAATCTCCATGATATCTATATCTTTTGGACCAAGCCCAGCCTGTTTAAATGCCGATCTGGAAGAGAAGACACGAGAAGCAGGCTTCGTCATATCTTCCTGTGCACCTAGATGACCAGCCGATCCCTGTCCTGCACCAAGAATATAGATCGGTTCATCCGTGTATCTTCTGGCAATATCCGCGGATGCAATGATCGCCGCGGCTCCACCATCGGAGAAAGGGCAACAATCCATGAGCGTTAGAGGATCACAGATCATCCTCGAATTTATCACGTCTTCAACCTTTAAATTCCCCATCTTCTGATAGAACTGTGCCAGAGGATTCAACGCGCCGTGCTTGTGATTCTTTATCGATACGTGTGCCATCTTCTCCCTGAGCTTATCCAGCGGTATATCGTAGATCTTTGAGTAACGCCTCGCAGCCATCGCGAACATGCCTGGGAATGTTATCCCGGCGTTTCCTTCATATTTGCAATCGCCCGCCATCGCAAACGTCTTCGTCGCGAGTGATGTACCCATCAATAAAGCCCGTTCCGTTCCTCCAGCTAGGACAATGTCATAAAAACCGGAGGCAACCCACATATATGCGTCTCTTATCGCTATGGTGGCGGAACAGCACGCACCCTCGAACCTCGTTGCTGGTATGTTGCCTAAGTGTAAGGATTCGACTAAATGACCCCCTATGTTGCACTGCCCCTCCTCAAAGGTAGGAAATACTGCACCTGCATATAGCGCTTCTATATCCTTCTGATCTACGTTTGCCTCCTCCATCGCCTCTAGCGCTGCATCACAGAAGAGTTCGGTGTTCGATTTATCCCATCTTCCAAACCTCGTCTGACCTGTACCAATTATTGCCACGTCTCTCACTTTTACACCTCTTTTTGGCAATAATCGTTTTTTGATTTGATATAAATGTTTCCTTGCTGTTGCTCTGTTGAATGAATCAGCCATAGACTTTCTTTTTGAGTGATTCGCCTCCGTCTTTAAACCACGTGCAAATCTCCGATTTGCTGTGCACAAAATCTTTGATTTTGTTGCATTTCCCGTACTTTCTTCATCCCATACGCTCTCAATAGATCGTAATTCCAGAATCTCTGGATAGCTTCCGCTATCAGTCCATTTTTGCTTCTGCTGACCGTCTTCTCCCCAAACTTACGCTTTACAGCAGAGAAGATTCCTTCTGTAGTGCTCAAAAACTTCGTTTTTGGCATGCCAAACTTCGTTTGAGCACAACCCATCTCATACCATAACGTTTCTCGATTGACCACTTATCGTATCCAAGTCTAAGATATTCCCTTGCCTCCTCTCTCCTTCTCTTGCTTCCCCTACAACAAGTGGATGCATTCTTTCTTATCTTTATTGCACTCTCTATCTTTGATTCCTCAAGATATTCAAAGAGTGCATTTGTGTCAAATGCACCATCTCCATAGAACTTTTTAACATTGACACCATCTTTCTTTAGCTCCTCCAGATGTTTTTCCGCTATCTTTGGTTCTGATTCTCCTTCACTTTCGATGTGTGCTTCAACCTTCAGCAACTTTTTCTGTTTTATCTCTGCGATGATCACAACTACCAGATGTTTCTTCTTTGTCTTCTCTCCATACTTGAATACTCTGTATTCACCAGCATTGTTCGTCTTCAATCCTGATCCATCCGTAGCAACCTCAAGATCTTTATCTGTCGGTAACTTGATCTCTGGAACCATATCGTGAACCCTGTGCCAGATCGTTGTGTAGTCGTTATACTCAGGGATGAAACCCAATCTTTGCGAGAGATCTTGCTATACCTTCATCGAGAGACCACGATAATCGATCCATTGCTTCCAAACAGCTTCTTAAGCTTATGAATGAATCTGGAAATCTGTATTGCCCTCCCTCCTTTCTTACCCCTGTTCATCTCAAAAAGTTCATCATTCCAATCGTTTACAAATCCAAGATCAAGATAGAATTCTCCCTTTACGACAAGCTCTTCGTTATACTCACTCCAATTTCTCTTCTCTTTACTCTTTCTTTTTGCCATTTCTCCCATCCCCCATTGGCTAAATGTTAGTATGTATGAAAAACCTACGGTTTATTCAACAGAGCAAAAAAATAGAAACATTTATATAGCCGTGTTGCAGAGGCAGATCCGCTAGAACAAGGATTGAAACATATCTTATTTCTTCTTTTGTTTTGAATTGAGGAGGTTGCAGAGGCAGATCCACTAAAACAAGGATTGAAACAAACAAATCTAATTGAAGAATATGAATAAAAAAGAGTGATACCATGGAACAGATATTACCGCTATGGCTATATTTGGATATAGAAGAAGAGGAGAGAAAAAAGAGAGAGAAAGAAAAAAGGAGATAAGAATGAGTAAAATCTATGGAATAATAAAATCAGATATGGAAGGTAAAGTCATTACTCTGGATTAATAAAAATCAACTTGCCACAAGTTGGAAGATGATATTATTCACGAAATTAGAAGATGTAAAACGCCAAGCAAGTTTTATCTTAAATCACTCACCGATAGGTTAAAATAGATAAAATCAAAACAAATTAATTGGAGGCGAATAAAATGCCAAATGGAAAAGGTCGTATGGGTGGATACGGTTTGGGTCCCTCTGGAGACTGTATCTGTCCGAATTGTGGATATACCATGCCACACGGGAGGGGATCACCGTGCAATCAATTGAAATGCCCAAAGTGTGGAGCGATGATGACGAGGACACGTTGAGTTTAAAAATCTATCATTCTGTCTTCACCTTTATCTTTTGAAAGAAGCACGACTCTACTTTTCTCCGCATCATCCAATATAGAATAATCTGTTTCATCATCTAATATCCTTGAAAAATCTTTTACTTCTCCGTGAGTTGGCATTCTATCCCTCTCAAGCCTATACCTTGAATAACCTAAGTGCATATATGCTTTGACCTCTATATAATCCGGAGAGGCAAGTTCTATCAAAGGTATAAATCTTTCTGGTTCAAAATTCAACCCTCTTACGAGTGTTATTCTTAAAACCGTCCTGCATCTCTTTTCACCAAGGATTTTTAGCGATTCCAATACCTTCTCCCACATATCATTCCCGTTCGGGCGGCACATCTTTTTATACATCTCCTCATCAAAAGATTCTAGAGAGATGTAGAGCTGTGTAGGATTTATCTCCTCTATTACTTCTGGTTTTGTTCCGTTGGATACGACGAATGTGGTAAGACCTCTCTTTCCATATTCTACTATCAAATCTTCTAAATACGGATATAGTGTCGGTTCTCCTATGAGGCTTATGGCGGCGTGTTTTGGGTTCACAGCATCCTCGTATTTTGACATATTTGTCCGATAGGACCCCTTATAACCAGTTAAAATTCTTCTCTGCTCTTTTATAGACGCTTCCACGATCTCTTCTGGGGAATCCATCTCATCAAAAGATGTCTTCATTCCAGTCGGCCTCCAACAGATGATACAGTTCTGGTTACAACCTATATATGGCGTCATCTGGATGCATCTATGCGATGCTATCCCATAAAATTTGGATTTGTAGCATTCCCCCTCGTCCCTGAGACTCTTTTTCAGCCAATAGCACAATTTGACCGCTGAATGCTCATTTTTTCCAACTAAGTGATCTCCTTGTTTCTTCAGAATCTCTTTATACTGGCTCATTTTTTATCTTTTGGTGGCATTCTTTCTCTCAACCCCTCCTATTCCCTCTTAAATACCCTTTTCTATCTTTTTGATCTTATCGATTCTCCGGGCATGCCTCTCCTCGATCTCGGTCGGCTCCAACCAAATTTTTATTATCTTCTTTGCGGCGTCCGATTCGATCATTCTTCCCCCCATCGTCAATACATTCGTATTCAGCTTGCTCGCGTTTCTTGCCGTTATCTCATTCCAGCAGACCGCCGCACGTATGCCCGGTATTTTATTTGCCGCCATATCCATCCCCTGCCCCGTTCCGCAGATTAAAATCCCTTTATCGCCAGTCAATACCTTTTTACAAACCTTTAATGCATAATCTGGATAGTCATCCTCTCGATTGTATCTGTATGGACCCAGATCTTCAAATTCATAGCCTTCTTCGGCCAAAAATTCCCTTATCTTCTCCTTTAACTCAAAACCGGCATGATCGCTTCCCACATATATCGTCATCGTCGGGAATCTCCATAATTACCAAAATTTAAATTTTTGTCCTTTTCTGCGTTGAACAATTAATAAAACCTTTACCAGTGCCAAATTCTATACAGACGTGGTACCTGTACGGCGAATAGGGCCTGACGACTCTCTTTTCATATAATCTAAACTTGCCAATTCTCTCTTCAATCTCTCTGATCTGCTCTCCAAATAGGTCTTCTTCTCTTCCGATTGAATAAAAATAGATTCTCCCATTCTCTTTGGCAAGTCTCAATGCGGTATCGAGGAATTTATGTGAGCTGAACGGAAGATTCATTATCACGTGGTCTGCCACGTTCTTACCCTTTGCAAGAACCTTTCCCGAATCTCCCAGTAATATATCTAAATTCTTTATCCTATTGAGAGACTTATTCTCTCTCAAATATCTTATTGCATAAGGATTGTTATCTACGGAGAGTACTCTACAGCCTTTTTTTGCCGCCAAGATAGAAAATGGCCCGATTCCTGCGAACATATCGATCACAAAATCACCTCTCTCCATCTTTTTCACCACCCGCAACCTCTCGGTGGAAAGCCTCGGGCTGAAATATGTCTTTTCAACGTCCAATTTATAAAAACATCCGTGCTCTTTATGTATGGTCTCGGTTCTTTTTTCCCCCCCAATATATTTTAATCTTCTCGTTCTATGTTTCCCCTCTATCGGAGATAATCTTTTTAACAGGACGTTGATATTCTTTCTCCCAAGAAGCACCAGCGCTCTCTCCTCATCCTCTATATCTAACGGGAGGATAGCAATATCCCCTATCACATCGTAAGAGCTCTTAATCTCCTCTACAGGATTCATCTCTCTCTTCTTGAGATCTCTCTTTACCAGCCACAGATCTTTCATCTCTTTAGCTATAGATTCCTGAACTGGAAAATAGACAAAATCTACATCTTTATCCGTCCTAAGATCATCTCTAAGAAACGCTTTAATTTTTTGCCTGATCTCTTCAGCCTCTTTTATCGGTACCTTCACCGCAAGACAATTCATATTTTATCTTTGGTCGGGGCTGATATATTTGAATCTGAATAAGAGAGTGATTCATCATCAGGAGAAAGGACTCTGTAATCTCTGTTATTTCTGTGCCCCCTTCTCTCAAGTATATTCTCTTTGCACATTCTCAATAAATAAGTGGAGACCGTGCTCATCTTTATCTTCTCTTCATTGTCCCGATCAAACTTCCATTTAACTTCCTTAGAAGTGAACCATCTACCGGAAAATTCAAAGATCACACACCTCTTAAATCTCTTAACGAGCGAATCACTCGGTCTATTTGAGATGTGTTCATCGCGAGCAGAGAAGAGGACGTCGATAGAGGATGATTGTGGGCTTTTTAATCCTTCGATAAACCTTCCTATGAGCATATATATCTCATGCAGGGGTTTTTCAACGTCCGTTTCCGTCACGGACTTCTCTCCCTTTTCATCCTCGATCACGACGCTGATCTTCTTCACCTTACTTCCCCGTGTTTTTTGCGGCATCCCATCCCCAATGTGAAACAACAGGTGTGAGTTCGTCCTGTGAATTCACAAGTTACTACATGTTTGGCTCTATATATAAATGTTTTGGTGGTTTTCTCCTCCACATCTCGTCTTAAGCTCCTTAACACAATGTTATTATATATATATCTTCATTAAACCTGCTCAAAAGCCTTTGATAGAGACGCACAAAATAAAAAAAGTGAAAAGTATGTGGAAGAGCAGAGCGGTCATGCAAATGGATGTTTAGCTGTTTCCTTCTTTGCAAGGACATCTCCGACAGTGGGTTCTCCAGACAATGCTCGTTTTATTGATAGCTTAGTTGCTTCGTAGTTGTAATCGTATATCTTCTTCTTATCCTTCGCGTTCCACTGAATAAAGACAGATACAATTATAAGCAAGTCTTCCGCTTCTTCCTTGGGTATGGTACCGTCCTCAACGCAATCTGCGACGGCTTTGGC
>CABGHG010000065.1 GCA_902158735.1 Candidatus Methanolliviera sp. GoM_oil | reverse complement strand
GAGAAGGAATGTATGCAAATTCGGATATGATGCCAAAATGGAAGGATATACGACGTTAATGTTGGGTATACCGAAGTTATACGCAATCGTGAGCAAAAGGTATCTGAGTAGTTCATTCAAGCTATTTGAAAAAATAAGTTGAAGTAGGAGATAATAGATGTATGTATATATTCAAAACTTCTGGAGCCACTTTTGAAGGTGTAATCGACCACCAAAGACATGCTTTCGTTAGCAAGCCTGGGGATTGGAATCCAGAAGAATACGCGCTTATTAGTAAAAACAGAAGAGATCTTTCAGCTGGAGAAAAACAAATTCAGTATATAATGAAGATCGAAAAAATAAGGCGTATTAGACCAGGAGAAGCAGAAAAATATTGGCCCGGGAATGAGGGGAGATGGAAATATATTGTAGAGTGTTATGATATTGTAAGAATCCCTCAACCTTTTAATCTTAATGAGGTTCTAAAAGATCGTGCAGTAAAGTACAGACCTGCAGTGTCCTTTAAAAAATTAGACGATGAGGATGAAAAGGACATACTAGACCATCTTGGAAAAATGAGATATTAGTGTATTTCGACATCAGCAGAAAATTGGAAAATATGTAGAAACAATAGTATTTGGGGAATGGATGCTAGATACTTTGAAACCTTCGAAAAATTTTAAAATCAGGGGATAAAGCTGTAGTATATACACACGGCGGAAAATTTGTCGCGGTTGTAGAATTTATAGGAGATTATTTTCATAGTGAAGAAGATTTAGGGTGGAAAAAAGGAAGTAAAAAATTCTTATTCCCTTATAGGATAAAATTTAAAATAATTCATGAAAGTAACTCACCTCCAAAAATAAAATTTACTACCGAAGAAGTTGGCACCAAGGCGAAGAAATTAAACTCCAATTTAATTGATGATATTTCATTTATAGCTGATAAAGGCAGAACATGGAACCAATATCTTCAAGTTTCGATTATTCGAATAACCAATGAGGACTTTGATACAATATGCGATGCAATCAGAAAGAGCTGACTTCGCGACCCACTCACTTGCGTTCGTTTTCATATAACAGAGCGTATCTGACTCCGTTCCACTCCGTCCAAATTTCCTCTCGCAACGTCGCAAACACACAAAACGTTATATATAATATTTGGCTTGACATCTTGAGAAAGAATTTAATATTAGAGGGTATATATAGAAGAACCATATGTAAGAATAAAGTGCTCAAAATCGAAGATTTGATTGCGAACCTTCGGTTCGCAAACTCGCAAATGGAACATGGGAAAATGGAACATTTTCCGTGCCACGAATCAAAGATTCGTATGCATTTGCGAATACAACTAAAACCATAGGTTATATGAATTCATTCAATATTGTTGCATCCGTCAGCAGCATAGAAGAAGTTATCAAGGCAGAAGAAGAGGGAGCGGATATTATAGAATTGCGAATAGACATGGTAAAAAGACCTGATGAGGAGTTTTTTATATCTTTCTTTAAAACGGTGGATAAACCGATCATCGCGACGTGCAGGATAAAGGCAGAGGGAGGATTTTGTGAGGAGGATGAACAGTTTGATCTGCTGAGATCTGTGCTAAAATTTTGTGACTACGTCGATATAGAACTCTCTTCGAAGAATCTTTCAAAGGTGAGAGATATCTGTAAAGATTTGAAGATAAAGACGATCGTTTCATACCACGATTTCGAAGAGACGCCTCCGGAAGCGAAGATGAGAAGAATCATAAGAGAATGTAAAGACGCTGGTGAGATGGCAAAGGTTGCATTTTTTGCAAAAAAGATGTCAGACGTTCTATTATTAGAAAAGATGACGATGGAAAATTCTCCGATCATAAGTATATCGATGGGAGAGATAGGAAAGATCTCAAGGATAACACTGCCGTTTTATGGCTCTCTATTCACCTACGCGTTCGTAGGAGAGAAGAAAGCACCGGGGCAATTTCATTTAAAAGAATTGGAAAATATTTTTACATCCTTTAGGTGATTATCATGTCAGCCATTGAGACTTATGATCTGACGAAGAAATTTGGGGAATTTGTAGCGGTAGATGGACTTAACTTGAACGTCAAAGAGGGAGAGATATTTGGGCTCTTGGGCCCAAACGGGGCTGGAAAGAGCACAACCATCAAGATGCTTATCGGTCTCTTAAAGCCCAGCAGGGGGAGGATCACGGTATTGGGGAGCAAAAATTTGATGGAGTATAAAGGATATACGGGTTATCTGCCAGAAAATCCCGCGCTCTATGAGTATCTAACTATTAAAGAGTTCTTGACGTTTATTGGGAGGATAAAAAAGGTCGAAAAAGACGTTTTAGATGAGAAGATCATAGAGCTTACTCATACCTTCTCATTGGAAGAGAAGTTGAAGAGCTACATAGGTTCCCTCTCACACGGGATGAGGCAGAAAGTAGCGATAACTGCGACGATTCTCGCCGATCCAAAGATTTTGCTCTTGGATGAACCACTCACCGGACTCGATCCAAAGAGCCAGAGAGATTTTAAGGACATTCTTAGGGAAAAATCGAAAGATCACTCTTCGATACTCCTCTCAACGCACATATTGGACGTGGCGGAACGGTTGTGCACGAGCGTTGGAATCTTCAATAAGGGTAAGCTCCTTGCGACCGGCACGTTGGACGACTTGAGAGAGTTATCGGAGAGTTCATCATCTTCCACATTGGAGGATGTATTTATAAAATTGACGGAAGAGGGAGAGAAAGATTTACCATGAAGGTTTTTAAGAGATTTTATCTGCGATCTCTTCGATTGCTCTCGAAAATGGGTGTTCTGGCTGATGATGAAAGATCGTCTCTCTACCGCGTAAGCTCATAACTTCACAGTAGCACTGTATCGTACATATCATATTTTGAGATAATTTATCCCCAACCTCTTTCGAAACCTCTTCGTCAGAAACCCCCGCTGGAACTTTATTTATAATTACGGAGTGTGGCATATCTAAAATTTCGTGTATCTCTTCTATCATTCTTTTAGTCCCAGCAAGGTCGGATCTGTCCAGCGTTGCAACCAATAAAACGAGATCGGAGCTTAATATTACATTTGTGGAGGAATACCTAAGGCCAGGAGTAGTATCAAAGATAAGATAATCCATATTATCCTTTAGAGAATCTCTTCCATTCAATATTTTACTTAATATCTTCATCTGTTTCTTCTTATCTTCTTTCATCGCTTCCTTTATATCCCTAATCTCTGAAGAGGCGAATCCTACAAATAATCTATCGTTAAATTCCTCGACACTCACCAACAGATCCTCTATGCCGCATCTCTCTTCCAAGAAGTCATTTATATAATTAGACGGCTTATACCCGAAGAACGATCCCAAAGAAGGGGCTCTAAGGTCAAAGTCCATCAGGCAAACCTGCTTTTCCCTTTGTGCCAAACATTCCGCCATGCTCAACGCGATGTTCGTCTTCCCCGTTCCTCCCCTATAAGAATGTATAGCTATCGTCTTCATTTAAAAATCTCCGATTTTTAAGGTGCTTAAAAACGAAGTTTTTGGCATGTGAAAATGGAACATTTTCACGGCACGAAATCTTCGATTTCGTCGCATGCCGAACTCCGTTCGAGCACGACGAATCAAAGATTCGTCTGCATCCAAAGACCTCTTTAGACCCAAAGATTTTTGAACACACGCATTCATGGTCCATTCTCATAAAGCATATAAACCTTTTTATTCCTTCGGGAAATAGAAGATGACCTTTCTTCCATCTCTCTTCTTCAAGAGATAGTTTTCTCGATGTAGCTGATTCAGATAGGCGCTCTCTATCGATCTCTCCCGCATCGTTTCATCTGCCACCTCTTTTGCAGTTGCCTCTTTTAGCTTGTTCATCACCATAGCGCTCTTCCTCAGATGGTCAGGTAGATCCAATAAGGTTAATGCATCCAGAGGCTTCAATTCCTTTCTCTCTATAGAAACCATTTCAAGTATCTCTTCTTCCAACTCGAGCATCCTATCCATCTTCTCTAATATCATCTCGATCATCCGTTCTTCTTCCATTTAATCCTCCTTTTTATAGTCTTAACTTATAATATTTATGTTTTTCTGTTAACCAAAAGACTTAAATACTATCTGTGTATATGTTTATCTTGTAAACGAATAGGAGATGAATAAAAATGGGACTTTGTGAGAGGTACTGTGAGAGTATATCGGTCGCGTTGATAGACAATTGCTTCGAGTTTGCGTTGAGGTCGCTTGGGAAGTGAGGAGATGGGCTGGATATTTAAATTCTGTATGAGAGCGATGGAAGAGAGTTTTGGTCTTCTCCCTACGATGTTGGATGCGTGCTGTCCGAAGTGATTTCTGCGATAGAAAAACTTAAGAGAGATTAAACTGAGGTCGAGCCGCGAATGACAGCATATCTTTTTATCTCTAATACCTCTATCTCCAAAGATAAAAATTTAAATCTAAATACCAATGACCACCTGGGAGAGATAGATGAAGATAAAAAGTGCATTTTTGAACGCTTGGAAGAATGATGGGGTTCTGGAATTCGCAAGAGGTCTTTTAGATCTTGGAGTTAAAGTTCTATCGATGGACGAGACGTATAAACTTTTAATCAAGGATAATATCAGCGTAAAAGATCTATCAAAACATTCCTTTTCGCATCTTTACGAGATGCTTGATGGCAGAGAAGATTTTTTGTTGGTGTCCAACTTAAAGCCGATAGATCCTTTAAAAGATGAGGTGAGAGAAGCGATGAAAGATTTTGATCACGCTCAACTGATAAGCCTTGCCGCAAAAAATTATGATCGTGGTGTCGTCCTCATAGACCCAAAGGATTACGAAGATCTGTTAGATGTCATCAAAAGGTCTAAATTGGATCTAAAATATAGAAAGAGACTCGCATCGAAGGCATTAAATTATGCGATAAGATACGACATCCTCTTATCCGAGATGGTCTCCGAGAAAGATGAAAAATTTCCAGACATATTAAATTTGAGCTTTAAAAAGGCAGAAGATTTGAGATACGGGGAAAATTATCATCAGAAGGCCGCTTTTTACATAAATGATACGAATGAGCCGTGTATCGCATCGGCAAAGCAGATACACGGGAAAAAACTCTCGTATAATAATATAATGGATGCCAACAATGCGATAGAATGCGTAAAGGAGTTTTATGATCCGACGATCGTGATAATGAAACATGCAACACCGACCGGGATCGCATCTTCTAATGATCTGGTTTTGGCGTGGAGAGATGCCTTTGCTACGGATACTTATTCTCCTTTTGGAGGCATTGTGAGCGTTAATAGAGAATTAGAAGAAGATCTGGCGGAAGAGCTCTCAAAGTTATTTCTTGAGGTGGTGATAGCACCGTCCTTTGAAGAGAGAAGCATTAAAATTCTTGGGAGAAGAAAGAACCTGATTCTTTTGGAAGTTAGAGGATTGAATAAGGATTCACCTTTTAAAGATGATAGAAGATTAGATTTTAGAAGCGTCTCTGGAGGACTATCTATCCAGGAGAGGGATGATGCGAAGATGATCCCGGATGAGTGGAAGGTCGTAACCGAGAATAAACCGTCGAGAGAGGATATAGAATCTATGGTATTCGGTTTTAAATGTGCAAAGTGGGTCAGATCGAACGCGATCGTCTTTGTGAAGGAGAAGAGAACGGTCGGAATCGGGGGAGGACAGACGGCACGCGTGGATTCTTCGTGGATCGCAACGCACAAAGGAAAGGAGAATATAAATAATTCGATCATGGCAAGCGATGCATTCTTTCCTTTCAGGGATGCGATAGACGTCGCAAAAGAATTTAAGATAAGAGGAATAGTTCAGCCAGGAGGATCTATAAGGGATGATGAGGTGATAGAGGCGGCGAACGAGTACGGTGTTTTTATGGTCTTTACTGGGCAGAGGTGTTTCAAGCACTAAAATCTTTTATACCAAATTTTATAAAGGACATTACTTGATCATAATCGGTTAAAATGATGAGATCAATACCGATATTATCGCTTCTGGTCCTCTTTATCTGCGCAGCCGTGATACCCACGGTCGGCGCGTTGAGCGTTGGCGAGATTCATTTTGATAAGATGCCGCTCTCACCCGGCGACAAGGTCAATCTCTCTATTCCAATAATCAACAACGGAGATGGAAAGAGGGACGTGGTCGTTCAGTTGCAACAGGCAACCTTCTCCTGCCTCATGGGAAATAATACCTTCATAATCTCCGGTGAGATCGGAGAGCATCCCTCTTCCAAATCGATCGGAATATTGGATGGTTCCGATGGGTTAGGTGACCTTAGAAGTGGAGAGAAGAGAATAGCACATTTTGTGGTATACGTGGCACCCGACGCAGTGGGTGGGATTTATAACCTAAACATCAAGGCATCGTACCGAAATGCCTTCTCCTCAAAGACGGAGATGCTTGGAACGATATCCATTCCGGTGGAGAGCTCATATATCATCATCTCTAATGTGTCCGATGATGTTATCGCCCCCGGATCTGCAAACGAGATGACGATAGAGATAAAAAATGTTGGGAGGAACAGGATTAAGAACGTGGTATTGGAGGTGGGTACAATCTCTCCAACATCCTCTGCTACACCTTCAACTTCAATGATGCCAAGTAGTATAATGGAGATGATGGGGGGCACAATCCCCTCTTTTGGTGAGGAAGAAGAGAAAGTCCCAGCAATATCTTTGGTTGGTTCCGGTAATAGACTATACATCGGCGACCTCTCTCCGGGTGAGTCTCGCCCGGTGGAGGTCAAACTCGTTGCGGACCCTAAAACGAAGAAGGGTCTGTATCGTCTGCCTGTCACGATAGATCATTGGGGGGGCTCATCCTCGGATAGCATCGCAGTTCGCGTGATCTCAAGGGCCGAGATTTCTATGCCGGAGATAGAGACGAGCCCCAGAGAAGTTAAACCGAACACGACGGCTACTCTATTGGTCACCATTGAGAACAACGGGGGAGATGATGCCAGATCCGTTCGGGTCGATATATTGGAGAATAGATACCTCACGGGAAAGGGTTCTTGGAACTCTTCATACGCCGGAACGGTCGCGCCGGGCGATGCAGGTTCTGCCATCTTCCAGATGACCGTGTTAGAAGGTGCACCCGAGAAACTCCCTATCGCAATGAAAATTAGTTATACGGATGATCTGGGAGAACACGCCATCGTTGCGAAGAAGCAGATCTCGGTGAGCCAGGTGAAGGAGGCAAAAAGCCCCGCCGAGCGAGTTCCTATTCTGGCAATCTTAATCGTTCTCGTACTGGCGGTGGCGGTCTTGGGATTTTATCTCTATAGGAAAAGAGCTAAGAAATGAGAAGAGAAAGAACCTGTAATATGAAGATGCGCCATATGGCGTATAGAAACCTTCTCGGAAGGATGTTTAGAACCATCTTAATGCTTTTAGCCGTCGCGATAGCGGTAGCTCTCTTTGTGGGACTCTCCTCGCTGACCGAAGGGATGGAAGAGATGATAGGGGGTGCCACCGAAAGCATGGGCGAGTGGGGCTGTGTAGATGTCATGGGCGAAGGAGGTGGCATCTTCTATGGAAGATTGAATGAAGACATAGGCAGGACCATCGATAGGATACCGGGTGTCAGATACGTCGTTCCAAGGGTGTATGCGATGACAGAATTGAAGGGTGTGGAGCTGAAGAGGCCCGTATCTGCAGGACAGATAAGTGGAATGATGGGTGAGGCAGGAGGTATCGTGATGGAACAGATGGTCGGGATGATGGGAGGAACGGCAGGGAAGATGCTCGAGGGAAAGGGCATCGCCGAACTGGCAAACTCGGTGATCCTCATCGGTATTGATCCGACAAAGGAGATGATCATTAAGAGCTATCCCACGAAGATGATCGAGGGATCTATCTTTGATGGCCCCATTGGGGGTGCCGTCATCGGAAAGATGCTTGCGGACGAGTCTGGATTGGGCGTTGGCGATGAAATAAGGGTGGTGTATGGCGGGAAGAGACGCGATTTTAATATAACCGGTATATACGAGGTTGGAAACCCACTCGAGGACGAAGGCATCGTCGTGAGCCTGAGGGACGCGAGAGATCTAAAAGGAATAGGAAAAAACGAGGTCTCCATATTCAGGGTGATACCCGAACCTCATGTTGAGACGGGTACGATCGGGATGTGGATAAAGGCTAAGTGCAGAGGAGTGAGCATAATGGATCAGGGGGCACTCATGAAAGCCATTGGAGAGCAGATAGACCAATTTAAGGTCTATGAGTATATCGTGGAGGCGATCGTCATCCTGGCGAGCTTCGGTTTCATCCTAATCATGACGATGAGATCGATCGCCGAGAGAACGAAGGAGATAGGTACATTGAGGGCGATCGGCTGGCAAAAACCGGACGTATTAAAGCTCATAACGATAGAATCCACTGCGATCGCCATCATAGGAACGATCCTTGGGATAATCATCGGCATCTTGTTACCATACTTCTTCCAGACAATGATGCCGATCGTGTTTCCCAACATGATCGTGCCGCCGATGACCGAGCTTATGAAGATAACATCTGCTACGATCATATATGCCTTTATCATCGGGTGTACCTCTGGGATAATTGGCGGCATAGTTCCAGCATTACAGGCATCCAAAATGAGTCCGGTTGATGCATTTCGGGCAGAATAAACCAAACGAGGGAGAATGATCGAGACGAGGAACGTGACGAAGATATATAAACTCGGTGATACTGATGTTATCGGGGCGAAGGAGATCAATCTTAAGAT
>CABGHG010000064.1 GCA_902158735.1 Candidatus Methanolliviera sp. GoM_oil | reverse complement strand
GCCTTAGCAGAAGAGTTTGAAGAAGAAGAAGGAGCGAATATAGAGATTCCACCCTATTCTGTGAGTTTTGAGAAAGACTTGATAAACTATTTGGCAAGTGATCCATCGCAGATAGAAAAGGGTCTTGAATGGAATGAAAAGGAGTTGAAGTACTACGAGTGAAGTTTGTGCTATGGGATACCGCACCAAACTGATTCAGAAAAGTTTTAATATCTATTTAGTATAGTGATTCTAAGTTTATGATAAAAGATGAAAACGCAGAAGTATTCTGTCAATCAACATTTGATAGAAACAATACACTCATGGGTAAAATCAGAGGAGATAGCAATACCCGAAATTCAACGACCTTTTGTTTGGGATGCAACAAAGGTAAGAGATTTAATAAATTATTGAGGTATGTATGGAGGTTGAAAAAAAATGACAAAAACCATATTGACTAAAGAACAGAAGAAGCAAGTAGTCAATCTCCTGCGAAAGGGGATACCACCAAAAGAAATTTCAGAGCTTCTCGGTTTTCCTATGAGATCCATTGGTTCTATAAAATCGCACCTTACAATGGGAACTTATGACGAGAACGGAGATGAAACAAGTGAAAAAATAATTACTGCTCAAGAGACAAGTCTGAGTATAGAGCGAGATCTACAAACATTCATTTGCAATGACCTCGAACAAATTGAGCCTGGACTGAAGTTGTTCCAGAACGGGAAGGAATTTAATACTGATATTGGCAGAATAGACATTTTGGCGATTGATAGGGATGCGAATTTACTTGTAATCGAATTAAAGGCAGGAAAAGCTAAAGATAACGCTCTTGGACAGTTGCTGGGATACATGAGTTTTATTTCCTGTAATATGGCCAAAGGTAAACGCGTAAGAGGGTATATCATAGCCAATAACTTTGACAATAGACTGAAGTATGCGGTTAAGAGCTTGGACAATGTGAAATTGAAAGCATATAAAGTCAATTTTAGTTTTGAAGATGTTGATTACATAAATGGCGGTTTTGAAAAAGATACGCGAGTTTGGGAAAAGGAATAGAATAGATTTAAGGTTGCAGGCGTCATATAACTCAGGTCCTGCTTTAAGTGCCCGAAGAAGGAGTTTAAAAAATGCACGGGAAAAGAAAACTCGCAGTGAAAAGTCTTGTTATATTGTGTAAGACTTCTCCATATTTAATTTAGTTTAGTTCAGGACACGGATTTACATGGATTTGATCTCTTCTGCGTTAATCAGCGTTAATCTGTGCCAATAATCAATTTTAGTTTGTTCAAGCACCAAAAGAATTGTCCGGTCGAATACGTTGGAACTGAATTATCACTGAAGCGAGGAAGAGTCAGCATCAGAGCAGATGTGTTTGGAGTGTCAAACCAAGATGAACAGATTATCTATTGTTGCACCCTTCTATCCAGCGGACAAAAGAGATTTTCGCTTTACCCAAAAAATCAAAATAGCGCAAAACACGATAAACTCGTTTTTCCGGTGGATAACATGCACGAACTGCAGAAGAAACACCACGATGCGAGAATGGCGCGATATAAAGAGCTTTACGAACGGCAGATAAAGATTGTTGATACGCAGATTGACAGGCTGGTTTATGCGTTGTACGGGCTGACGGAAGAGGAGATAAGGGTTGTTGAAGAAGCGTGAAATGAGATATAAATGGGAAAAATATAAGTGGTAGATTCATTGCGTGCTTCTGCATCGCTTTATTGCTTCCATTTTTAAAAAACGTTAGTGGTGTGTTGATATATGACGTTGGGTATGTAAATTTATACGGTGAGATGACTATTATTCGTTATAAAATGTACGAAAAGGACCTGTATCCTGTGGTAGAAAAATTTTTTAAAAGCAAAACATTCTAAATCCTTTCAATAACATCGATTAATCCCGTGTAGAACATTCTATCTCGGATTATTGGTGCAACTTCTCTGGGCAAACCATGCATATATCATAAATACTCTTTACTGTTAAGCGAGAGTTCTATCGCCTCCGCCACATCCCGGATCATCTTGTTACCCCCGAAAACGTAGTTGATTTTTTGCTTGCAGATCGCAATGTCGGAATCGGCTATTATTTTTGTTATCATACCAAGGTCATACAAATCCTTTGTCCGTTGTGATTAGCAACCGTTCCTCCCGCTGAGCCATATTCCAGAGAGCGTAATCGGGTATTCCTTCATCTGTTGTTCCTCGAATGTCTAACACATCGTGACCCTGCACACGCAACGCTCGCACTGTCGTCAGGGGAATATTCTCGTCCACTAAGATTTTCATTTTTTTCCTCTTGCTACTACTTCAAGGGGCGTAACCTGCTCCTTGGTAAGGGCCGCAGCGTAATCCAAGCAAGCGAGAATATCCTCACGTTCTAACGAGGGATAATCTTCGAGGAGTTCGTCCATTGAGTCCCCGTTAGCTAACATGCCAACAATCAGGTGTACAGGAATACGAGTCCCTTTGATGCACGCTTCTCCGTGACACACTTTCGGATCTATCGAGATACGTTCGAACATACAAAACCTCCTTTGTATTTAGATTTGGGGTTTCCCATTTAAAAAGATTTGCAAAATGCTTTATAATGCAGCAGTTCCAAACACTTCTTCTAACTTGTAATAATGCCCCTTCTCTCTTTCATCCATAGCGTTCAAAATGTCTTTCATATCCTCTTCCGTCAGCATCTCGTCCCTGTTCAATATTCTCATCAATTGTTGAAATCGAAGAAACCGAGACAAAATTCATTTTCGGTCTTGACATCGAGAAAAGTTTTACCCGCAGTAGGAAAATTTCTTGAAGACCCAAAAGAATTGCATTGCCGAATACGTTAAAACTGAGCTATCCCTAAAGCGAGGAAGAGCCAGCCTACGAATAGATGTCTTTGGATTATCAAATGACGGTGGAAACCCTCACCAAAATCGCCCTTAGCGTCAAGTAGACATAAACAATTATATATGCTACGAATGCACATAAAACAACAGGAGTGACAAGATGATACCCGATTATCAAAGCGTTATGCTCCCGCTCTTAAACTATGCAGGGGATAAGGAAGAACATCATATTCGAGATGCGATAGAAGGACTCGCCGATGAATTCAAATTAACAGAAGAAGAAAGGAAAGAACTTTTACCAAGCGGCCTGCAAGCGATTTTCAATAATAGAGTTGGGTGGGCGAACACGTATCTAAAAAAAGCAGGTTTATTAGAATCTACCAGAAGAGGCTATTTTAGAATTAGTGATAAAGGACTAATTGTGTTAGAAAAACCGCCAAAAGAGATTAACGTCAACTATCTCGAACAATATCAGGAATTCATTGATTTTCGTGGGGCCTCAAAACCAGGTGAAAGCGAATTGGACGAACCTCTAAAATATGAAGATACTACACCCGAAGAACTCATAGGAATTGGCCATCAAAAATTGCAAGCTGATCTTGCTTCTGAGTTGCTTGATCGTATTAAAGATTGTTCTCCGAGTTTCTTTGAAAAACTAGTAGTAGAACTTTTGGTCAAAATGGGTTATGGTGGATCACGACAAGATGCAGGTAAAGCAATAGGAAAGAGCCATGATGAAGGTATTGATGGGATAATAAAAGAAGACAAACTTGGGTTAGACATAGTATATATACAGGCGAAGAAATGGGAGAATCCCGTTAGCCGCCCGGAAATACAGAAGTTCGCAGGTGCTTTACAGGGTAAGAGAGCAAAAAAGGGTATTTTTATAACTACCTCAAAATTCTCGAAAAGTTCAATAGAATATGTTTCCAGGATCGAGAATAAGATTATCCTCATTGATGGTGAGCAATTAGCTAAATTAATGATCGAACATGATGTCGGAGTATCAACTATTGCATCGTACACAATCAAAAAGACAGATTCTGATTATTTCGTGGAGGCGTAACATCATGGGATCGGATTTAGGTATTCTAAAGAAGGTGATTATACGGAAAAAATGGCCTGATGAGGCTTCAGATTTCACCCCCTGGCTGGCAAAAGAGGAGAATATAGAAAAGCTGAGTTTGGCACTAGGACTCGAATTACAGGTAGAAAACACAGAAGTATCTGTAGGGCCGTATTCCGCAGACATTTTGGCAAAGGATGCAGGCACTGACCGATATGTTGTAATAGAAAATCAACTTAAAAGAACTAATCATGACCATTTAGGAAAATTAATAACTTATGGCTCTGTTTTAGATGCTTCTGCAGTTGTCTGGATTGCAAGTGATTTTACAGAAGAGCATAAAAAGGCGTTGGATTGGTTAAATGACCATACTTCCGATGAAATATCATTTTATGGCGTGATTCTTGAGCTATGGCAGATAGACGATTCAAAACCTGCTGTTCGGTTTAATGTGCTTAGTAAACCTGCGGATATTATGAGACAAACGGCAATAACAAAAGCATCCGAGAATCTTACAGACACTAAAAGATTACAACTGGAATTTTGGACACGATTTAGAGAGAAATTGAGTAAACGGAAAGAGATACCGTCGGTACAATCAGCAAGACCGCAATACTGGTTTGATGTCTCTTTAGGCAGATCGGGAATCAATTTATCGAATACCGCTAACACATCAGATAATAAAATCGGAGTTCGTGTTTATATAGGGAACAAAGTTGCAAGTGTCGCATTACCTCAATTATTACAAATGAAAGAAGAGATAGAAGCCGAAATAGGTGAAAAATTAGAGTGGGATCCTAATCCAGAAAATCTTGATAAAACCATTGGCTTAAAGCGAGACGCAGATTTAACAAAGCGGGAAAGTTGGGAAGAATATCTCGATTGGTTAACTGATATGACAATTAAGTTCCGAAAGACATTTTCAAAGAGAGTGAAAAGTTTGGATTTGACTAAAAAAGTTGATGAGGAACACGGTGTTGAAGAAACTTAAATGCACGAGAAAGACCTGTACCCAGCAGTAGAAAGATTCTTGAAGAGCAAAAACAAAACATTCTAAATCCTTTCAATAACATCGATTAATCCCGTGTAGAACATTCTATCTCTGATTATTGGTGCAACTTCTCTGGGCAAACCATGCATATATCCTGAATACTCTTTACTGTTAAGCGAGAGTTCTATCGCCTCCGCCACATCCCGGATCATCTTGTTATCCCCGAAAACGTAGTTGATTTTTTGCTTGCAGATCGCAATGTCTGAATCGGCTATTATTTTTATCATCATACCAAGGTCATACAAATCCTTGAACTCCCTTCTATTTCTATATGCTATTAATTTGTCTGCAAACAAGTCTCCCAGTGACGAACACTTAAATTGTAATTCCTTTTTGTAATCGGGATATTTACGGATTTTCAACTCAATATCCCTTAAGACCCAATCTAAAGCAGGTGGGTGATGTTTTATATTTATCTGAACCGGTGTGTGAGTAAACATGCCTCTCACGATCTCCCGTTTTATTAGATCATCACGGTAGACAAATTCCCTATTTCTGCCTACCACCTTTGACATTACCAGCCTATAGAGCGTCACAGTGCCCGAAATTGGATCATATCCCTTCGGATAAAATTTACCGTAAACCAGGTTCTCTGAACTTTTGGTTTCATATCGTGTCTCAGACGCGGGGACTAACAAATCTTCATTCTCTAATTTATCATTTAATTCACGGAATTTCGTGAGAATAAACTCTGGTGTCCTGTATCGGGTTTCAATGTTAAAATCGAGATCGATTGAAAATCGCTGGAAGTCTAAGGGAAGCAGAGATTGGATGCAGGTTCCACCTTTGAATAATAAATCCAAATCTGAGAACTCTTTGAGCACCTTTAGGGTATCATATACCCAAATCTGTATCTCAAAATCCATGGGATTAACACCCTCCTTTTTTGCGTACTCCCGTATCTTCGCGCCATTAAAGATTTCCTTACTCCAGAACAATGAATTAATCTGGTAAATCAATCTCTTCTAAAATAATCTCAACGCTAGGTAAATTGAGATCACCATAAAATTTTAACCATCTGGGATTATGTAATGCTTTTCTTAAGACTATAACGTCTCCTATGCCTAAAGCGTCAGCTATTATATTGCTCTTATTGCATCGTTTCGGAATTTTACTTGGCATAATTGTCGCATACATATTTAAATTCTCAACTACTTTTTTAGCAATTTCATTATATTTGTTTTTAGGCAGGGCGATCTCTATTATCCTCTGATACATTGCATGATCCGTCAGATTATGTAGAAATAAGGCGGTTTCTCCTGTAATATAATAATCTCTGCCGAGAAGCCTATCCAATTCATGAAACACATCGGTTTTTTCCTTTTTCCCATAACATTGATTATACGTGAACAGTTGCTGTCTTCTTCTTCCTGGCTTCCACAAAACTATCCCTTTGCCCGTCAAAGTCCAGCATATTTTCTCTGCGGTGGGATAAGTAAGTTTGAGTGCTTCGGCTATATGGCCCATGCTAACCCAATCCTCAAAGTGTGTAAAGGCATTTACTATCTCTTCATCAACTTTTATTGTAAGGACGTTCATAGTGTATCTTTATAGAATTACATATTTAAATAATTAAAGATTTTGTTTAATCATATATATATGTGCGAGGTCGGCCAAAGGCAGATAAAGATTGTTGATGCGCAGATTGACAGGTTGGTGTATGATTTGTATGAGCTGACGTAGGAGGAGGTGAAGATGGTGGAGATGGGAAGCGGGAAAAAATAAGAAAATTCCTATTTGTTTAGCAAACCACAAGATTACACGGATTTTCACGAGAAAGCGATAATATTAATCGGGTTTTAATAACCTATTGGCTATCCCCTCCCTATTAACCCTAATTTCTTGTGTTAATCTTGTGGAATCTCGTGGTTTTTTAGATTAGCTATAGAATTACAAAGGTAGATATATTTTAGACTCTCGTGGAAGTTTATCGCAGATTTATCGGTGGCAATAAATGCAGAGATAATAAAGATTGGCTCCCCATCCTTAGTCGGCTATACAAAACCCAAAATTTTTAGGTTGTACTTAGGCATTCACCGCCACGTCTTCACATTAGAAATAATCGCAAAACCTTCTTTAGAATCGCTAACTGCCTTCTCCAGTGCCTCATCCAACCCATCAGAGAAGAACACGTTCTTACCCCCTATTTTGCCCTTGAACTCATCACCCACGATAATCACTTCAACGAACTCAGATGCGTTATTATCAACCACCTCCTTCAGTTCCTCAATGTCTACGCCCTCACACACATATTGCGACTCCTCGCCAAGAATCAAAATCATCTTCCCTGATAGCTGCCTTGCCAGCTCAGTTATCACATCAAGGAACTTCAACTTTGTGCCGGAATTGGAATTATCAATCAGAAACCGCCCTTTTAGACTGCCCAGTTTCATCCTGCCCTCGACTGTCGAAATATTAGTGTTGATCTCATCCGGTGGTACACCGAGACTCAAAACAGCGCAAAACGCCGCACCCAGGCAAATCCTGTAATGCTCCGTCTCAAAAAAGGAGTCAAAAGCGCTAAAGGCAAGTTTACCATCAATATAATCGCCGTTTAGGGTCTTCAGCCGGTTAAAAAGGACTTTGTCTCCCGCTAGCCACAGGTTAGCATCCTCATCGCCATAGGTATTCCCACCCACGTTCACATCTGACTGATGGACAATGATACTTTCATCATCAAGATTATTTATTGACGCCAGTTTTACCGCAGATGCATCTTCCGTACCGCCCGCAATTCTATAATCTTCTTTCAAGCTCGTTATCACGCCCACATCGCCTATTCCTGTTAATCCAAGCGAGATCTCAAATACCGCTATATCGGGCTCCAAATCCTTTTCCGCCACTATGCGCATCACGTTCAATACACTAGCAGGCGTGCCACTGTGCCGAGGGAATCGAATCACACCGTCAGTCGAATTGAATCTTGTCGATGAACTGGTATGCGAAAGCACCTTTTTACCCTTTAATAACTGACAGATCAACTCGCAGACCGACGTTTTTCCTACCGTGCCCGTTACTTCTATCACGTTAATATCAGCGAAAAGGCCATTTGTGACTGCAATTTCCTTTACCGCTTCCTGATGGCTAATAAACGGTATGTTCTTCTCTAATGTTTGCTTTACAATCTCAAACTTCGGACTCAGATGAACCGGCGCGATAACCAAATCATAATCCAAACGGTTAAACGAAGACTGCTCCCTATATGGATTGGACACCGCCACGTCTTTACCTAGTTCTTTTAGCTCGTTTGCAATCACGTCCGCACCGTGAATAGGGTCTAAAACTAATATCCGGGATGCTTCTTTTATATCCATCCTTCTTTTTCTTGTCTTCTTTGACCGCTGCACCAGCGTCTCTTTACCCCCTTCTTAATTTCACACTATTTATTGTGATTTGAATAATAAAAAAATATATATAAGATATGCTATTTATAATAATTATGATTAATCTGGAATCCACTGAACGCGGGAATCCCGTGGACCACGCGGTCAGACGCGTGAAAGCGATGATGATGAACTGGGGCTTCGGAGAAGGCTGCAGCTTCATCTACGCTGTGCTTATCACCGCTCATAAGCCGCTATCCGCAGATGAGATAGGCAAAAAGACTAACTACGCATACTCGTCCACCATAAACTATCTTAATACACTCATACGACTGGGTTTGGTAGAACGGTTCCGAGAGTTTAGAAAGAACCGATACGTGGCTGACGTGAACTTCGTGGAGCTGATAAAGGCAGAGCGGGCGAGGGTTAAAAGTTATCTCAAACAGCTTGGCTCCGATCTTGATGGTATAAAAGACCTCGAGCCGCTTAGAGCTAAAGTTGAATCGGCAATCGCATATCTAAAGGGCGTTGAACGTGTAGC
>CABGHG010000063.1 GCA_902158735.1 Candidatus Methanolliviera sp. GoM_oil | reverse complement strand
AAGGGGGCACAGATGGAATTTTAGGTCCGTGGAATGAAGCCATAGAGAGGAGAAAGAGTAAGAAGAGGACGGTTCCGTTTAAAGAGAGGAAGATTGATGTCGATAAATGCCACGCGTGTGGCGACTGCGTGGTCGCCTGTCCAGTGAGGGGGAAGGTCTTAAAGATCGTCAATGGAATGGTATGGCTGATAGACGAGGAGGAATGCCAGGGTTGTGGTGTATGTGTTGAGTGTTGTCCTGGCAAAGCGATGAAACTCTATGGACCAGCGATATCGAAGAAGACACTGATAAAGAGCGTTTCGGCTCTTTGAATATTTTTTCCTCTTCCAACATTGGAGAGTATAAAAACGTATAAATCGAATCTTGATACCTTGTTCAATCCAAAATCGGTTGCCGTTATCGGTGCGACCGAGAACGTGAAGAAGTGGTTTGGATTCAATATCACGAAGAATGTCTTGGATTCGACGATTCAGAAGAAGTTTCTGGTAAATAAGAGTGGAAAGAAGGTCTTCGGGCTTGATACCTATAAGAATATCAGAGATGTTTCCGATCCTGTTGATACGGCTATAATCGTAACCCCCTCTCCCGGCGTTCCGGAAGTGATGGAGGATTGTGCGGAGAAGAAGATAAAAACAGTGGTAATAATAACGGCAGGGTTTAAGGAGATCGGTGAAGATGGCGAGGGACTTGAGAAAGAAACTATTGGGATTGCAAGGGCAAATGGGATCCGATTCGTGGGTCCAAACTGTACGGGTATATCCAACACTCATTCAAATCTAAACATCTCACCTTGGCCCCTTCCACAGAAGGGCTATGTCAGTTTTGTCTCTCAGAGCGGAAATCTCGGCGGATACATCATAAATCGTGGACGAAGGGAAGGTATCGGGTTTAGTAAGTTCACCAGTGGCGGAAATGAGGCTGACTTAAACTTCGTCGATTACCTCGAATATTTAGGAGAAGATCCAAACACGAAGGTGATCATCGCATACGTTGAGGGGCTAAAGGAGAAAGAGGGGCACCGTTTCATCGGAGTTGCCAAAGAGGTCACGAAGAAAAAACCCGTCATCGTTTTGAAGGTTGGAAGGACTGGATCAGGTTCTAAGGCGGCAAAATCGCATACGGGTTCTTTGGCTGGATCCGATTCGGTATATGATGCGGCATTCAAGCAGGCAGGGGTCTTGAGGGTAGAAAAGATCGAGGATCTCCTTGATGTCGCGGCCGCATTTACGTCTCAGCCGATCCCGAGAGGGAAGAATGTCGGGGTGTTGACGAGTGGGGGTGGGTTTGGTGTCGTCATTGCAGATGCCTGCGAGAAACTGCATCTTTCACTGCCTACGTTATCGCCCCGAACGGTTGAAGAGATAAATGATATTTTACCTTCGAGATGGCCCCACGCGAATCCTGTTGATATGGTAGGAGGAGTAGTGGGACTCAAAATGTATCAGATCATCGAGGCTTTGTTTAGGGCAGATGAGATAGATGGAATAACAACGGCCGGCGGCATCGGCTACTCACATTCCGCGGCGGAGTTGGGAGAGATAGGAAGATTGATCGAGCGGATGAAAGAGCATAAAAAACCATTTTTCCCATCTGTGGTATCTGGGGAAGAGGTGGTGAAAGCGATCAGAAAAAAGGGATTATCAACGTATGATACGCCGGAAAGAGCCGTTGAAGTGCTATCCTATCTGGTTAAATACGGGGAATACCTCAGGAGATCTCTTTAAGTAATATTCGTATGAAACATACAATTAGGATAGATCAAGAGCCGGCAGATGTCGATTCTTCGCTTAAGCGTTTTGAATATAGAAGGACTGAAATTAAACCGTCTTAACGATGATCTGTGTTCTGCAATGCCCAACCATCTCGACAAACTTATCATGAATGAAAACCTCGCCCTTTAGGGCGGGGTAGTTCACAGAAAGTATGAAATAATCCAGAAGATTACAAGAGACGAAAGCCCCTATGCTTTAGCTTGGGGATGATAAATGTTAAAGGTATGGCGTTGGATAAAGAGTTAAATGAAAAAACTCACGCCATACCAAAAACTATTTAAACTCATAAATACATTAATCTATCGGATAAAGAGTTAGATGACAGCTAAAATTAAAAGAACCTTCAAATATAGGATATATCCAAACCGAGAACAAAAATCTATCCTTGAAACTTGGTTAGATATATGCAGAGTTCTCTATAATGATTGTTTAACCGAAAGGAGAGACGCTTGGGATATTTCTCAGAAATATATAAGTTATTACGATCAATGCAACCAACTAAGGGAAATTAAAACCTTTGATAATGAGATAAAAGAAGTTCATTCTCAAGTTATCCAGAACGTTTTAAAAAGAATAGATAAATCATTTAAGAACTTCTTTAGACGAGTTAAAAGAAGAGAGAAAGCTGGTTATCCAAGATACAAAGGCAAAGATAGATATGATAGTTTTACATACCCGCAAAGTGGGTTTAAATTAGAAGATAAAAAGTTAATTCTTTCAAAGATCGGATCTGTTAATATCAAAAAGCATAGAGATATACCAGAAGATGCAAAGATCAAAACCTGCACGATCGAAAGAGAGTTAGATCGTTGGTATGCCTGTTTTACGGTTGAGATAGAGATAGAAGAACCGAATTATGAAGCCATAACAAATCCAATAGGTATAGATTTAGGCATAAGCCATTTAATTACACTTTCGAATGGAGACATGGAGGATAATCCAAGATATCTGGTTAGATCTGAAGGAAAGTTGAAGAGAAGGCAGAAAAAGTTAAGTAAATCGAAGAAGCAATCAAATAATCGAACTAAAAGAAGATTTGAGGTTGTTAAAACTCATAGAACGGTTAGAGATCAGAGAACCGATCTATTACACAAGATAAGTCGTTCATTGGTTAATACGTATGATCTAATCGTCTTTGAGGATTTAAAAATAAGAAACATGCTTAAAAATCATCACTTGGCTAAATCAATAAGTGATGTATCGTGGTCACAATTAACAAATTTTGTATCTTACAAAGCGGAAGAAGCTGGTAAGAGAGTTGAATTTGTTAATCCAAGAAATACAAGTCTGGAATGTTCAAACTGTGGCAAAATCGTTAAAAAACCGTTAAGCCAAAGAACTCATAAATGTCCGTTTTGTGGGTTAGTAATGGATAGAGACAAAAATGCCGCGATAAACATTCTAAATAGAGGTCTTCGAAAATCCAAAGGATTTTCGATATGCCAAAAATCTTCGATTTTTGAGCAACTAAAAAATGTAGGGCAGGAACTGTCCGAATTTAAGCCTGAGGACTTCTCAAAGAGAAGAATGATACAGGAAGCCCCTATGCTTTAGCATGGGGTAGTTCACTCTTTTGAATAGTATTTAATTCTATCTTTGATCCAATCCCAGTCAGGTGTGCCATGATTAAAGAAGGATTTAAAGTTATCCTTAAGCCATTCATAGTAATCATCTTCAACATATTTACTAAAAGTTTCTACAAGGATGTCCTCAGAAATATCTTCAGGTACCTCTATTTCTACGTCTTTTAACTGTTCATCTAAAAATTCTTTTACAACTTCACGATCAAGCATTTTATTATCACTCCTTTGAATATGGTCTTGTTATATGACCATTAACCCCATATTTATCATAGCATTCAAAAACACACTTACAAAAATCAATCATTCTTCCGTCATTATTAGATACAGCTTGCTCATACATCTTTATAAAATATCTTTTTCCTGCTTCAGTTTGAGAATAATTCTTTTTCATGAGATTATGTTCCATGCATAATGTTTGCCCATTATCTACCGTATTTGTCCCGCCCTTATCCTTAGGTTTTATATGATCTGCACATATCTCAACACCATCTTGCCTTCCGCGCTCGCATACTACACATCGATAATTATCCTGTCTAAAGATTTCTTCCTTCATCTTAGGAGAAAAATCAAACAATTCGATTTTCATAGTATAGTCTGGATCATATTTATATATTCCTTTTTTGACCTTTATTAATATACCTTCCTGATGAAATTTTCGGATTTGTCTCCATGTATCACGGGGCTTTCTACCATACAACTTGAGATATTCCTTTTCTACCCAATCTACGACTGGACCATGTGATAAATTCTCTTTTGGATGTTTCTTAAAATACTCTATAATCAAATCTCCAATAGTTTTAGCCATTATTTACCCCAACGTCTATCAAGTTTAATTGGTTGATTTTTCCCTCCTTTATAAGCCTCTGCTTTGCTAATTCACAATAATTTTTATCAATCTCAACTCCTATCCCTTTTCTCCTATTCAAATAAGCGGCAATTAAGGTGCTTCCACTTCCCATAAAAGGATCTAATACTGTATCTCCTAAAAAACTGAACAACTTTATACATCTTCTCGGTAACTCAATAGGAAACGGTGCAGGATGTCCGATCTTCTTCTTACTCTCTCCAGAAAATGTCCAGAGTCCGTTTGTCCATTTCATAAATTCCTCTTTAGTTATATCAGATTCTCTGCTGCCACTAGTCTTCTTCCAAGTCTTCTTATATAGAATAACAATCAGTTCTACTGGTGCAATAACATAAGGAGCAGAAGCAGAGAGCCATGAACCCCATGCTGTCCTTCTGGATATATTTCCTTCGTTCCATACTATCGTAGAATGATATTTAAAACCTATATCTTTGGCAATTGTTGTTAAATCTGCCCCTACGCTCTGCTGTCCTCCCTTATTTTTATCTAGGGGGATATTTAAGCAAAATCTTCCATCGTCTTTGAGCCATTCAAAACAACGAGATAACCAATTCTTACTAAAATTTAAATAATCACGATAAGAGAGCTTATCATTGTGGGAGTTATATTCAATATCAACGTTATATGGGGGTGACGTGGCAATTAAATCTATACTTTTATTTGTAATATATTTTGTTATTAAAACATTATCATTTATTATTTTTAACATGCGCGAATCGAAGAAGATTCGCGAGCTTGAAAATCGAAGATTTTCAAATATCTCATTCTCAAGAAATATTTTATCACCCATATCTATTCACTCTCAACTTTCTTTGCATTTTAACAAGAATCTCTCAAAGAGAGATGGATCGCTCAATGCGTGTATGTGCATGTATGAAGCCAAAACATTTCGTCTGGTGAAAGCATCTTTTCCCCCAGAAATCCCCCATCCTCTAATCATCTCATAAGCAAAATCTCTCTCTTTCGCAGAGACTTTAGAATAGTGAAACTCATGCCCTTTGATCAAATAACCCTTTGGAGCAATTATCGTCTCTTTGATCGTCTTCGTAATGGTATATCCCAATGCCTGCATACCATCGAGCAGTTCCGCTTTTGCATCGAATATTCCGCACATCTCCTTCGAGTCTATATATTTCAATAGATAGAGCATTCCCCCACATTCCGCATATATCGGGATAGCGCTCTTCTTGATCTGCTGCCTTACACCCTCATTCTCTTCGAGTTCTCTTGAGAAGAGTTCGGGGTATCCTCCCCCAAAATATAATCCATCCACATCCGGCATCTCATCTCGCATAGGAGAAAAGAATATTAAAGTGGCACCCATCTTTTCAAGAATATTCAGGTTATCTTGATAGTAAAAAGAGAACGCTTCGTCCATTGCTATTCCTATCTTTAGATTCGAGACGATCTTTTTTATCTTTATCGGTTGATATTCCTTAGTGGGAAGATCAGAGATATCGTACAATTTATCTATGTCTATAAATTCGGAGATCTTATTCAGCACATCGGGATCAAATCCCCTTTCTTCAGGAGTTACCAAACCTAAGTGTCTCTCGGGGAAAGCAAAATTTTTTTTTCTTGGAATTGCCCCGATTACTTCAACATCTACCGCTTTTGCGGCATCTTTCAGCATTTTTAAATGTTTTTCCCCACCAATTTTGTTGAATATGACACCTCTCAAATTTATAGCCTCATCCAACGTTTTAAAACCGTGTATAATTGCGGCAGCGCTATATGAGAGACCTCCCGCATCTATCACGATGACGACGGGGCAATCCAATATTTTGGCAACGTGAGCGGTGCTTCCGTAAAAATTCTTTCCAAGTCCATCGAAGAGGCCCATGACACCCTCAACAGCGGCGATATCAAAATTTTTTGAATAAAAAGAAGATAAAATTGTCTCTTCGGATAGAAGGAACGGATCCAAATTATACGACGGCTCTCCGGTGATACCCCTGTGGTGAGAAGGATCAATAAAATCTGGGCCCACCTTGAATGCCTGCACATTTTTATCCCTCAGTGCATTTAATATTCCCAACGTCGCCGTCGTCTTTCCCGCTCCGCTGCTCGTTCCGGCTATGATGAACCCCCTTCTCTCCATATCAGACAATCATCTCTCTTTTGTCAGTTTTTTTACCATTTCCCTGAGACGATCTATCTCTTCAAGGTCTTTTTTGGCATCTCTTCTCTTCTCATCCTCAAGGATATTTAGGATACCATCGATAGCGACCGCAAGTTTGTATCTCTTCAGTGGTCGTCCTTTTCCCCCATGTTTGATCTCCTCTTCATCAATCCAGCCTTTCTCCCTAAACTTTCTCATCGCCATGCTAACTTCCGGTTGTCTCAAATCGGTCCCCCTCTCTATATCTCTTGAGATACACTCGCCGGCACCGACAAGATAAACCAAAATTTTGGCAACGTTTATCTTGACCCCTAAGCCGACCAGGAGGTCAACGAATTCTTTATCCTCGTCATCCAATATGATCGTCGATGATCTTTTCATCTCTCTCGCAAGTCCTTTTATTTATCCTGTAATTATATTATTTTTTTATATTTAATAAAATTTTCGCCGGCGATCTTTGTTTCTTTTGTTTAATTTAAGAGAAAGTAGTTCGACGATCAAAGGTCCTCAAAAATCGGATGATTCGTTGGATTGAAAAATCGAAGATTTCCGACTACGTTCGGGCAAAATTGAGTTTATTTGTTGAATGATCTTTCGATATATATATAGAGATAGATAAGATGGGGAAGATGAGAAGAGGAGGTGAAAAATATTGAGAACAATAAAGATGATGTTTGAGGGAGAAGAAGTGTGCGTTTCATTTTGGGCTGCATGCTGCGGTGGACTCGCTGCTGACATTATCAACGTATTTATGGAACTCCTCTTTGGATGATTCCATAATCGAATTCGAGGGAAATTTTCATTCTTCCCTTTTATTTATTCTGTCGAGGTGCCAAGGAAGATCAATGAGGAGAGGAGAAAAACTGGAGAAAGATGGGAACCTTATGCCGCACGTTGATGTACAACTTCATCGTCCGTAACTTCGCGCTGGATTCATCGAGATTGAATCCATTGTATATAACACAAGATATTATCATAAATAAATAAGAGAATTTAAAGATGTTTAGGACGATAAAAGAAATGTTAAGCGAAGAAGAGGCAGTTGAGAGTTGTATCTGTACGGTATTAGGTGGAGTTGTTGGAAATTTTTTTAAATTTTTCCTCAACGTCTTATGCAGTTGAATCGTTCACGAGCGTTTAAATATTTGGTGAGGCTGAAACGATGGTAGCTTGTATCTATGTGCTGTGTTGTGGACATATCGGAGACTGTTTTAACTTGTTGTGCCTCAACGCCCTATGCAGTTAGATGATGGGTGTGAAAAAGATGATATGTTCCCTCTGTTGTGTGGCGTGCGATGGGGTGATTGGAAATATCTTTAAATTATGCTTAAATGCCATATTCAGCTAAAATAGTTTATATTCGAGTGAGAATGAAAAGATGAGCGTTATCGTGGCAGGATGTATCGATGGATGTTGCTTTGATGCTGTGATTTTGGGAGTAATTGGAGCTATAATCGGATTTTTTATTCCACCTGGAAATCCAATCGGAGCAACCCTAGGAGCAATCATAGGAGCAATCATAGGGGCAATTCTCGGATCCATCGGAGGATGTTGTGGCGGTTGCACCAACGCGATCACAGAGATCTGCTTCGGCTAATCATTTAAAAATCTTCGATCACTTCTATAATCTTCTTCCTCAACATCTCCCCAACAACTTTTCCATCGACCTTTCCACGAAGTTTCTTCATCACGACACCCATCAGCGGTGAAAAAGACCCTTTTCCCCTCTCCTTGATGAGATCAAGTTTTTCTTTAACGATCTCTTCTATGATCTCTTCCGCCTCCGATAGATCCATCTTCCCAATTCTCTCTATCGCCTCATCGATATATCTATCTGGATCTTCGGCAAAAAATCTCAATATCTCTGGAATTCCCTCCTTTGCGATCTTCCCTTCGGCAACACTCTTAAAGACCGAGACGAAGTGATCTTTTGAGAGATTATCCACCTTCACCTTATCCCTCCTCAAATCTTGGACCGTCGTCTCAAGCGTCCGAATAACCAAGGTTGCTGGGAGATCGTATCTCTCCATAATCTCTTCAAATAGTTTAAATTTTTCAGATTTTGCAATTAGACCTGCCAGATCCTCGTTTAGCGAATAGCCTTCCATATATCTTTTCTTTCTCGCATCTATGAGTTCGGGCAAATTATTTAATATCCTCTTCAAACGATCGGGATCGATGAATACGGGCTCTACATCGGTCTCTGGATACATCCTTGCGGATCCCGGAAGAGGTCTTAGATACTCCGTGGTTCCATCCGGCAATGCCCTCCTGGTCTCCTCTGGGATACCTTTCAACGCGTCTTCTGCCCGATCCAAGACAGAATTTAGAGCGTTTAAGACCTTTTTTTTCTCTCCCTCGATTAAAAAAACGAGATCTTCTTCTCTTATATCCATTCTCTCTTTTAATATAGCAAGATCTGATTTATTTAAATTATTTAAATCATAGATCTCAAAACCAAATTTCTTCACTCTGCCGGAAAATTCTTTCTCCAGTCTTTCAAATCCCTTGAAACCTTTTAAATTGATCACGAAAGAGTTGCTCTTCAATAAATCCGAGAGATCAAAGATCTCTCTCTTCACTGTTGCTCCTTTATTTTTAAGTTCATCTCTAACTTTCAATAAATCTATCTGCCTCAAAACCTCCTTCTCCA
>CABGHG010000062.1 GCA_902158735.1 Candidatus Methanolliviera sp. GoM_oil | reverse complement strand
ATGTTGCTAAATGCCTCATCAAAAGCCATCTTCCATTGTCTTGCCTGTAATCCGAATTGTTTTACTTTTACTAAATCATTTTTATTTTGCTTTTTTGAAGAATCTGAAACCCATTGATCTCTGATCCCTCTTGGATAATCTAAATATTGAAGACCGCTCAAAGAGCCATACTTCCAGAAGATATAATTTTTAACATCTGAATATCTCTCAGCTATCTCCTTAAGCTCTTCGACTTTCTTTTGGGTTGCTATTAGACTATAATTTTTAACTGTTTTTTTCATTTTGTCTCACTATGCTCTAAGATTAGGTTTTAGATAATCTATAAACTTTTCTATATAATTCTATAAATTTCTCTTAACTGTTATCGACCTCTTGAGCTGATTTGGTGATCTCCTTATCTGCAAGATTTTTATTTGATCCATTCCAAGAGCGTCCTCTGGGTCTTCTCTCTCTCGATGATCCGGCTAACTCTGGTATATCTCCCTATATCAGCACTTAACTTTCCTTTGATATATGAGAGTGATTCCTCCAAAGATGAAAATCGCTCAGGCTCCTTCGATAATGCCCTTTTAACATTCTCCCTCACCTCCCAGACCCCCACGGGCAGATAGTACTCTTCGCTTATCTCTCTCATGCAGAGGACCTTCGCCTTCCTCCTCGCTCTAAACATCTTCTCAAGGATTGGAAGCCTCGCAGCATAATAACCCCCTCCCTGTCTTACAGCGTACCCGCGCCTTCCCTCCCTCGATTCGTACTCCTCTATGATATTCACCTCGCCTCCCGACCAGACGCTCCCGGGAAGCCAGCACTCTATATTCTCAAACTCGAACTCCCCCGGGATGAAGAGTATCTCAAAGCGATTTCCAAGATATCTATTCTCAAATACAAGATATTCATCGACCGAGGGAAGATCTCTTATCTCCTCGATCATCTTCTTTCCCAGGATATCATCCACGGCCGTTATCGACCATCTCGTCGGAACGAGTTTCCTCCTCTTTCCGATCCCGAGCGTTCCAGCGGACAATATCTTTGTCAGGTAGTATTCGTCGTATCCGCATCGATGGAGTTCGTAGAGAGCGTCTTTCGCGTTGAGATCCGTATCTGAATGGATCTTATCCACACTAACAGGGATCGATGGCGTCCCTTCGAGTGAAAATTTCTCCAAGGGGGCGGAGGGAGGCATCGGCTCACTCATGGGGCTAAATAGGATGTGAAATTTTGGTATCTTCGAGAAGAGCATCTCGACGTCCACAGGCTTAACCGACAGGACTAGCTCTTGAAACTCCTTCAACTTGTAGTCCGGATCTCTCGCGGAATTTACCTCCAACCTTTGCTTCGACCGTATCAAAGAGGATCTGTACGTTATTATATCCTCTATTTCACTCCCGTACCACCTTCCGGGATCGTCGAGAAGGTGAGGATCATACCCGCAATCTCCTATTGAGACCATCGGCCCCATCTGCACCTTCGGGTATCCTTTCCACCCAACGAAGATCCCTGGCGGGCTCGCATCGTAGATATCCTTCGAGAGCATCTTATTCACGCCTGCCCTGACCTCGTATTGCGTCAAGAGTGGGCACTGTGCCCTACCGCAGAGGAGTTTTAAACCCTTGCATTGAAGGCATTCTCTTGGGGGCATCAGATGAATTTTACATCCAACCGCTCTGAGATCGACTCAAAATCTCTATCCTCCATCAGTAGTATGATTTCCTTTGCCAATGCGGTGGATGCTATTATATGGTTGTGGACTACCCCATGCTAAAGTTCCTAAAAACCAAAAGTTTTTAGGATATGCAAATCGAAGATTTGCGGCTACATTGGGGTTTTCATCATCTATAAATACTTTCCAATATTTAAAACTTTCTTACGCCCAAGATTGTAAAAAGTTCACAACACCTTTATATCCAGTTGTGAAACGTAATCATCGATACGTGCTCAAAAATTCGAAGATTTTTGAAGACCCAACAAGTTGACATCCCCAAAATAAAAAAATTAATAAAGGATGAGAGAGCTCCTAATAGTGTGAAACGAGTTATAAAATTTTTTGCAGTAAGCTGCTTGATGCTATTACTCATATCGGTCGGGAGTGCCACAATTTTAATGGATGATAGATCTAATATTCCAGAAGAGGACAGCTCTTTTGGGCCAGGTGAGCCCGTATCGATGAGGGTCATTCTGGCAGATATTTCAGGATACGAAAGGATTGAAATCTCCACCTCTTTTGAAGATCCCCAATGGACTATAGATTATATAATAGGTTATGGGAAGGGAAACAGAGGTACAATGAGTAGTAATAGGTCGTCTATTTCGCTCCCTAAGTTGCTATATAGAAGTATTACGGTAAATTTAGATGCTAAGACTCCTGCTATGGATAGGGATGGGAGATTGGCGCTCATGACTATAAGGAATGAAGAGACTGGCGCGGTGATACTGAGAGAATGTTTTGACGTTTATGGAAAATTTAGCTTTTTGCAAAAGATAGATGATAAGAAAGAAGAAATAAATGATCTTAACTCGACTATTACAGGATATGAGAGAGAGGGAATCTCTGTTTCATCTCTTAAAAAGACGGTAAACGATGCTTCTATCCTCCTTGAAACTGCTGATAGAAATTTCCGAATCGATGGGGATTATAAAAGTGCCATCCATAATTTTAAGGATGCAGAGGGGCTCATTCATAAGGCAGAGGCTCATTCAGAGGCAGAGAATACACTGGAGAAGAAAGAGATAGAAAAGGAGAAGAAGATGGAAGAGGAGAAGAAGATAGAAGATGAGAAGAAGAGGAGAAACATCGTTTATCTCGTAGTCGCGATAGCTCTAATCCTAATAGCCGTGATAATGTTCATGAGGCGAGGCGGAAAGGAAGCAGTAGAGACCAGGGCCAAATTGTAGTATTACTTTGCGGCTATTTGTGGAGAGGAGATTTTTCCTCTCCTCTGCATAATCAAAAATCTGGATCGCTGAACTTAATCACCAAAAAATTGATCCAGTGTCGTATTCCTGCTATTCCCATGAGAGGTCAACATTTCAGCGATCTTTCTTATATCGTTCTCGAAGGATTCTTTAAGTTGCACACGATAGAGCGTTGCCGCAGGGTGGTATATTGGAACGACGAATAGATCGAGACCCCATTTAGATAGTTTATAAACCCTCCCTCTATCTCTGCTTATACTGCTAAAATCAAGTCCAAAGAGCTCTAAAATGAAGGAAGATGCGTGTTTTCCGAGGCAAACGATAACTTTTGGTCTGATAGATTCGATCTGTCCGATGAGATAAGGAGAACAGCTCTTAACCTCTTCTGGCAGAGGGTCTCTATTATTTGGCGGCCTACACTTGAGAATATTTGTTATATACACGTCCTCCCGCTTGAGCCCTGCCTTCTCGAGCGTCTCAGACAAGACCTTTCCGGCCGATCCGATGAAGGGCTTTCCACTTTTATCTTCTTCTCTCCCCGGAGCCTCCCCAACGAAGACGATCTCGGCGTTCGGATCGCCTTCCCCAAAGACGTAGTTATTCCTATCTTCCCAAAGACCGCACTTCTTGCAGTCTCTGACTTCGTTCTCTATATCATTGAGCTCATTCATTATTTATTAACCCGGATTCTCTATTTTATAACTTTTTAGACATGTAAACGCCGTCCAACTCATAATCAAATTTTCGATAGTACTCTCGTGCTCCTATGCCACTGCATACCACTATCTTCTTAAATCCGTTCTCGATTGCGATATCTTCTGCCTCTCTCAGCAGTGATCTTCCATAATTTCTGTGCTGCCATGAAATCTTCTCCGGTTTTTTTCCGACATCCAGCATCTGCCCATAGACGTGCAGCTCCCTGATCAAAGCAGTATCTTCATTTATCTCTTTTCTATGGGGTCTAAACGGAAATCTCATCCTTATAAAGCCGATGAGTATATCATTTTTTAGATCTTCATACGAGATAAAAAACTCCTCTCCCCCACAGCAATAATACTTCCTCACCGAAAGGTCGATATCTTCAGGTTCACCTCTCGCGTGCCCGACTTCCCTGCACCTTATACACCTGCATCTCTCTCCTCTCTTCCTCAAGATATCCTGTGCGATCTGTCTTATGTTACTCTTCTTCACGCCATCGATGATGTGGTTACTTGGTATATCGCGCTGAATTCTCTGTATTCTCACCCATGGCGGAACAATTTTTTTAATATCTGCAATTAACTCTGCAGCTTCTTCCGTTCTGTAAGGCTCATATATTCCTGCCTTCCACCATTCATAAAGTTCCGTTCCTTCCGCAACAAGCGTTGGATATATCTTGAGATGATCCGGCTTGAAGTTATTGCCCTCGAATATCTCTTTGAACATACAAAGATCACTATCAAAATCAGAAGATGGGAGTCCGGGCATTACGTGGAAGCCAACTTTCAATCCGCTGTCTCTCAACGCCATGTTCGCCTCGATCGAATCTTCTACCGTGTGACCTCTCCTTATCTTCTCTAAAACCTCATTATATATGCTTTGAACACCTATCTCCACCTTAGTTCCGCCGAGATATAAGATATCATCTATATCATCTCTTTTGCAATAATCGGGCCTCGTCTCAAAGGTTGTTCCTATATTTCTCACTCTCGCAGTCTCATTTATTCTCTTTGCATCCTCAAAGATCGAAGATTTTTTAGATTTAGAATAACTGTCATTTGAATTTGGATGCCCGCAATCATAAAATTCATTCATGGCACCCAAACATTCTGATACGAACGATCTTTGATATGAGAACGGTCTTGCCGTGAATGTTCCACCCATAACGATCAGTTCCACCTTCCCGATTGGATGCCCTATTGATCTCAACTGTTCCAGCCTCTGTTTTACCTGCCGATATGGATCATATTCACATTGCGCGCCCCTCATGGCAGCAGGTTCAAATCCGGTGTAGCTCTGCGGAGAATTATTAGTCGGCCCTCCTGGACACATGACGCATCTGCCGTGGGGACATTCCACAGGAGAGGTCATCACTGCAACAACGGTAACACCGCTCATCGTCCTAGAAGGTTTCTTCCTCAACGCCTCCCTGATCTTCTCTTCCTTTACGTATTTTAAAATCTCAGAATTCTTCAAAATTTTATTTGAACCGATCTCTTCCGCTATCTTCTTTTTGTAACGATCTATATCTTCTTCTCCTCTAAATGTCTCAACTATCTTGCTTATCTTCCGTTCTCTCTCTTCACCATCCATCGTAATGTGTTACCTCTTTCAAAGGTTTTCTTCTCGGCATCTTCGGTTTTTCTCCTCCGTATCCGATTGGAATGATCGCGATCGGTTTTATCTCTTTCGGAATATCCAAAACTTCTCTCACTCTTTCTTCATCGAAAGCTCCCGCCCAGCATGTTGACAATCCCTTTTCATAGGCGGCGAGGAGAATGTTCATCACACTTGCAGAGGCGTCCTGTATCGAGAATAAAAGACCCCTCTCTCCATATCTCTTCGAGGATTCGGGTATATTTGCACAGACGACGATTATTACCGGAGCTTCTCCGATGAAAGTTTGTCCAAAAGATGCTTCAACAAGCCCTTCTTTTAATTCTCTTCTCTTCACCACGATAAATTCTCTCGCCTGAAGATTCCCCCCGGATGGAGCGAGCTGTCCTGCCCAAAGGATATCTTCCAAATCCTCTTCTCTTATATCCTTTTTCAAATAACTCCTTACGGATCTTCTCTCCTTTATGACCTCTATGCAATCCATTTCAGCTCCTTTAAGTCCTATGTCATGAATGTGATCTTCAAATATTTAGAATATTCGGTTTTGACTTTGACTTCCGAAAGATGTAAAATCAGCTCGAAGATCATCTTGGACTTTTTAATTCATAAAAATGTGATTTTTTGTAATTTATGATCGATACTTCCTTGTAATATCTTTTGAAGTCTATAGTCTCGTCGTTCAAAGGTTTTATTATAACCGAGGAAGATACCGTTCTTCCAAGCTCACAGATAGCCGGTTGGATCTCCTCTGGTGGATTGATGGATAGTAAAAGCTTTGCTCCTTCATATAAAGGTAAATCAGGATCGAAGACATCATCTATAACCATATTGAACGGAGGATTTTTTATCTCCTTTATATCCGTGGCAAAGTATTGCATCTTCTCATATAGTGCTTTTCCCACATAGAAATTATATCCGACACCGATTTCTACCACCATGCCGCTATAATTTTTTATTATGTATTCCGCCAGGTTATTAAATCTAAACATTTCGTTTCAAATCTGTTTATGTGATGTCTGCAAATCTTCGATTTGCGGCTATTTGAGAATGGAACATTTTCAACCATCTAAATCTTATCTAATAGGTTAATATGTTAGCAAGTTTAAACACTTTTCGGTATGACGTGATTTTTTATCTTTCATCTGAAATCTTATCCAATGCCACACCTTTAACGTTTATCATCCCTGCCCCCGCCTGCGGCAGGCAGGTGCGGCAGGCAGGCCCGCCCTGAAGGGCGAGTTTTTCATTCATGATAACCTAAAGTCACATCTTTACGAGAGATATATGATCACACACCTCTGTGCACTTCAAACATCTGATGCAGTTGATAGAGTTTGGCTTCTCATACACCTTTATATCCATGGGGCAGACCTTCTCGCATCTGCCGCACTTCGTACATCCCTCGTCAACCTTCAATCTAAGTCTGCTGAAGGCATTAAAGAGAGCTAATATCGCCCCCAACGGACAGAAGATCTTGCAAAATGGCCTGCTAAATACCACCATCAAGAAGAATATCGAGACCAATATTGCCAACTTGAAGTAAAAGAAGGATCCGATCTCCAAACCATAGATCAAGACGGATGGTATTCCCGCCTCAAAAGTTCCCACCGGACAGATCATACAGAAGAATGGCTCCAAGAAAACTAAAGGACCTAATATCACCAAAATAAGTGATATGAACTTGATAAAACCATACTTCTCTGGTATCTTCCTCTTTTTAATCGGTATTGGTATCTTGTGAACGAGATCCTGTAAGAATCCAAACGGGCAGATCCAACCGCACGTCATCCTGCCGAATAATGATCCTATGCTTCCCATCACCCCGATCGTGAAGAAAGGAATTTTTCCTATTACTAAAAAGCGCTGTAACGTTCCTATGGGGCAAGCGTTCGTCGCTAAAGGACATGAATAGCAATTTAAGACTGGAAAAGGGATGTGCTTAAGAAAAGGGAGAAAGTAAGAGTTTATGATCATCAGCGATAATATTTGCACCCTGGTTCTCATTGAACCCAGATCTTTGAGCATCATCTTTTCTTTCTATTTTATTCCTATGCATGAGAGGCATATTCTCTCTGCATTGTTGTATATCACGCTCGGCTCTTTTAGAAATATTCCGTAGATCAAGAAAGAGATAAAAAAGGAGAGTGCTATCTTCCAACGGGCTATATCTTTAAATTTCATCGTCCTTCTGCCTTACTCAATGCAGTATGCATCTCATTTAAGAATTTGTCGGCGTTCTTAAAACCTATGGCTCGATGAATCTCGTGTCCTTGCGGATCAGTGAAGACGATGGTGGGAATAAATCTTATTTTGCCATACTTTCCCATGATCTCCCTTTCTTTATCTATATTAACTTTGATGCAGACAAAGTTTTTTGATAATTCGATCATCCGTCCATCTGTGAACGTCTCCTCGTCCAACTTTTTACATGCCCTGCATTGATCTGCGCCGAAATCGATCATCACCGGTTTATTTTGCTCTTCCGCCAACTTCATGCCATCGTTGTAATCATACCACTGGACGGAAGTTGATGCAGGGGTGGCAACGCCTACGCCGACGGCTACTACGAACAGAGCCGTTAAGAGTATTATATGTCTTATATACCTCTCCATCTTTCATCACTCTCCTTCATCAGATACAGCCAATCGAGTTGAGATAGGATGGATATAAACTTTATCGTCTTTTAAGCGAGAAGATCACCACAAAACTCAACAAAAAAAGCAGTTATATCACGCCCATCTCCGAAAGCCTGGTCGGCAAATATTTGTCCGTAACGAAGTCCAATCCGTATTTTGCGAGAGCCTGTTGCTCAGACTTCTTCTTGATATCGAGCTGAAGATTTATCTCTTTTCTCCAATAGTCCGTGTTGAACCTCGGATCCGATAGCTCGGATTTTAGTGCCCCTATATCCTGATCGCTCAGTTTATCCGATGGCAGGTCATAGTTTACGATATCTGATGGCTGGATTCCTATGAATCTGGCGTTCGGTGTGGCTATATATTCAGAGAGGTGTGCGCTCTTTATCGAGCCGTATGCCACTGATGCATATATTCGATATGACCACGGATCTCCGTCTGTGAAGACCACCACGGGTATCTTAAACTCTTTGTCAACCCTTTTTAAGAATCTTCTCGTGCTCCTCGCTGGTTGCCCCTTTAGATGCACGATTATCGCGCGGTATTTCTCATCGAATCCGTTCTCCACGAGTCTATCTCTCATTCCCCCTGTCTCTATGGCAATGAGAAAGTCTGCATCGTGTTCTAAAAGATCTATTCTATCGACGTCCGTCGGAATCTGGTAACCCCCCTCCCCCACGTCATCCTGACAATGAATTTCTTTTAGACCCCTTCTCGTCTCTTCTCTTATTTTTATCGGACCTATTACTGAGGCACCATCCTCTTCCGGTCTTATATGAAAATTTTCGCGCTGCAGATCACTCATTATCTCAAGGTCCTCGATTAATTTGTTACTCTCCTCTTGAGCACCAAATTTTGCCAAATCCCATCCTTCAGAGATGTAGTAGAGCTCCCTAAGCGTGGAAGATTTACCTCCTTTAAACTGGTAGTTCAAGAAATCTATCGTATAGACGGTCTTCAAAAGTCTGTATGCACCCCTGACACTCTTTGCGCTTCTCGTACTCTCCGAATTACCATAGACCCACACGCAACTATCCTCATTGTACTCTATGTTATTCTTACTCCTCGTTGGAAGAATAAGGTGTGGGATCTCTCCGGAGCTCATCTGATCATATAAACCCTCGACGATCGATA
>CABGHG010000061.1 GCA_902158735.1 Candidatus Methanolliviera sp. GoM_oil | reverse complement strand
CGCATGATGTGGGGATAAAAGATGTTTTTGCGGTTGGAAATAAAATATCTCATAATGAAGAGGAAAAATTTATCGAAAAAGGTCTTTCTGATGTGGAAATACCGTTATTGGGAAAAATTCCATTCGATCAAAATTTGATGAAATCTGATATGGAAGGAGAATCACTCTTGGATGCCTATCCCAACTCTGATATTATAAAGGCGATAGATGAAGTTAGAGAGAGGTTGATAAATTATTGCAGATAGAATTTGCAAATAGGCACAAATCGAAGATTTGTGCTATGCAGACGAATCTTCGATTCGTCGCCGTGAAAATCAGAGATTTTTAAATGAGAGTTGGAGTGATCGAGCGGGGTAAATATGGTTCAAGACTCATTGATACGATAAAGAGACATTCTAACTTTGATCTATTCTCTATAACTGTCCAGAAGGAATTACCACCGCTAATCGACGACCCAGAAAGTTATATCAAAGAAAAAGACGAATGGATCTTCAAAGATTCTGATTTGATGATCTCCTTTGCTCTCCATCCGGATTTAACGATTTACATCGCGGAGTTGTGCGTCAAGTGCGATGCAGAATTGTTGATTCCCGGAGAGGAAGCTTTATGGTATGCAGACCGCTCAGTGCTTATTAGGGAGATTGGAGATACCGGGGTTACGTTTGCCTTTCCACGAACGATGTGCATGCTTGGCGATAAAAGATCACCTGCTCTCGGCGAATATTCCAATCTTTTTGGCATACCAATATTTAAATGTGAGGTGAGAGACGATAAGGTTGTATCCTGCGAGGCGACCCGATCTGCCCCATGTGGTGCATCTTACTTCGTCGCAGAAGAGATCGTTGGATCTTTCGTGGGTGAAGCACCCAGGCAGGCGGCGCTCCTGGCACAGTATTATCCATGCAGGGCACCGAGGGGCTATAATTATCTGGCAAATGAGGTGGAGGGGATACACGTCGCTGCAGAGATTCATAAGAAGGCGATGGAGAAGGCGATAAGATGGACGAGATAGAAGAGATAAAGAAGAAGATGATGAAGGAGCTTATGGATAAGGTAGAGACGGAGAAGAATTTTCCAGACGGTCCGGTCAATGTAGGGGCTGATAATTTCAGTATGTTCATCTCAAAATACCCAAACGTCGTAGTAGATTGTTGGGCGGAGTGGTGCGGCCCATGCAAGATGGTCTCTCCGGTCATGGAAGCATTGTCAAAAGACTATAAAGGAAAGATCGTCTTTGGGAAGATGAACACGGACGAAAATCAGCGTCTTGCAATGCAATTTGGAATTACGGCGATACCGACGATGTTGGTCTTTAAAGACGGCAAGATGATAGATAATATTATCGGGGCGATGCCAAAAGAGATTTTGGAGAAGAGGTTGATGAAGGTATTTGGGATTTCAACCTGATATCCCTTCAACCTCTTCCTTTGAGAGTATCTTATTCAGATCTACTATCAGGATCAGTTCCTCTCCGATCTTTCCAACGCTTCTTAAGAATTCGCCCTTCAAATTTTTAGAGATCAAAGGAGGCAACTCCTCCATATCATCTGATGAGAGACGTTTGACGTCCCTAACATTATCGACGAGCATACCTATCGGGGAGCCCTCGTACTCGATCACGATTATCCTTTTGCCCTCTTTCTCATCTCTCCCCTCATCCGAGAATCCAAGCCTCCTCCCAAGGTTTATAACCGTCGTCACCTGGCCTCTCAGGTTTATAACGCCCTCGACGTAATCAGGGGCGTTCGGTATCCTCGTCATATCCTTAGGCCTTATAATCTCCCTCACCTGGGATATCTCAACCCCGTACTGCTCGCATCCCAGATCGAAGATTACGAACTGTTCATCCTCCATATTCACTCCTCCTCAACCTTGAAGTTCTCGATCATCTCCGCGTACGTCTCCGAAGCGTGCTTCCTAACCGAGTTCATCGTATCACTAAGCTGCTGTATTGCAGCCGTCTGTTCCTCTATAGCGGCAGATGTCTCCTCCGAGGAGGCTGCCATCTCTTCTGAGGTGCTTGCAACCTCATCCATGCCTTCGGCGACATTTCCTATCCTGTTCATCCCCGCATCAGATCGCTCTCTTATCTCTTCCATCGATCTGTTCACCTCTTTTACATCCTCGGAGATCCTCACAAACTCGTCTAAAACCTTTCTGATGGCAATCCCGCTATCCTCCGATACCTTTCCCATCTCCTTCGTGGAGGTGATCACCTCTGCAGAAGAGTCTCTTATCCCATCAGCTATCTCTTCTATATCCTCTGTGGATCGCTTGGACTCCTCTGCTAACTTCCTTATCTCATCTGCAACGACCGCGAAACCCCTGCCGTACTCTCCAGCTCTTGCAGCCTCTATTGCAGCATTCAACGATAAGAGATTCGTCTGATCTGCTATATCTCTTATCTTTCTGCTAACCTTTCCTACGTTCTTTATAGACTCATTTAGATTAGTTATAAGGTCTATGCTCTTCTCTATCTCTTCCGTTATCTTATTCATCCCTGTTCCAGCGTTATTGGCATCATCGGATAGCTTTATCGTCGTCTTCGACATCTCGTCCGTCCTCTCAGCTGATGCCTTTGAGGCTTTTGATAGGGTCTCAAAGATCTCGATCGCTTCTTTAAGCTCGGATTGAGCAGATACGGCTATCTTTGATAGATTTTCGGATCCTCCCGCGATCTGTTGGGCTGAGGATGAGATCTGCTGCATCCCTGAGTTCATCTGTGATACGGATTCTGAACCTTCTTCAGATTCCTTCGTCGTTAGCTGCATCGATTTCTTTATCCCGTCGGTTATTCTGCCCAGATTCTCGAGGAGAAGGTTTATACTATCCATGATATCGCCTATCACGTCGCCTTCCATTTCTCTTTGTAGCCTTACGGAGATGTATCCTTCTGATGCTTTCTTCATCGCCTCTTTTATCTTCTCAGCCTCTTGCTGGAGGTATTCGCTGTTCTCTCGGATCTCTTCTTCCTTCTCCTTTAGTTCTGTTATATCGGTGGCAACGATTATTCTTCCATCTATCGAAGGTATGGATGCCTCCGATAATATCATGGGAACTTTTCTACCATCCTTTGCCTTCAATGAATGTTCAGATTCTACAATTTTTCCCCTCTGCACTTTTTCTATATTTTCTTTAGAAATCTTTTCCATTGAAACGCTTAGTTCTGGTGTGAGGATCGGAAGCTCTTCCATCTTTTTATTCAACAACTCTTCTTTATCATAACCAAGCACTCTCTTCCAACCGCCATTTACCTGTATCCATCTTTTATCCTTGTCTATTATGGCCAATGGATCTGGAATGCTCTTGATGATCTCGGTCATCAATCTATCTCTCTCTTTGAGCTCTTCTTCTCTCTTTTTTATCTCTGTTATATTCCTGAGACCAATAATAACTCCGATCGTACTTCCATCCTCATCTTTTCTCACGCGGGTATCGGCCAAGATCGGTATCTTCTCTCCTTCTTTGGAAAGGACGGTCAACGAAAAATTATTCACATATCCCGCTCTAATCGTCTCTTCCAAGAGTTTCTTCGTCTTTGGTCGATCTTCTTCTACAAATATTAGATTTCCAGGTTTTCCTATTATTTCGTCCCTTGCAAGACCGGTCAGCTCTTCTAAGGCACGATTACCATCCGTTCTGATACCTTCAGTATCAACGACGCAGAGAGGATCCGGCATCGTGGCAAATACACCATTGATATATGCCTTCTCTTTCTCTATCTCTATCTCTTTCTCCTTTAATTCTGTTATATCCATGTACGTCATCAATACCCTCGTCTCATTGGTCGAGATCTCCTCGTATGGCAAAGCCCCGACGATGAACGTGAGCCTGCCATTTGGGGTATCCACGACGTTCATCCCCATAGCTTTCTTCCCCGTCTTGATAGCCTCTTCTATATTGATCCTCTCTATCGTCTCCACGATCTCAAAATCTCTCCTGAGGTTTTTAGAAACTACGTCTCCCCTCAAATATCCTGTGACATCCAGATAAGATTTGTTCACATCCAATACATTCCTATCCTCGTTCACAATCGCCATCGGCACGGGATTTTCTTCTATGATCGTTGAGAGCACCTTCTCCGAGTTTTTTATCTCTTCCACCAACGCCTTTATCTCTTCCATCGTCTCGTTCACGTCTTCTGCCGTCTCTCTTAGATCCCCAGTTATGCCTGTCAGATCGACTTTTTCTGTGTAATCCCCCTTCGATGCGGCATCTAGGACGCGTGCGATCTCGGATGTTGCCTTCCTCAATTCACTTATATCGGTCGCGGTTCCAATATAACCAAGAAGATTTTCGTCCTCATCCTTGATCGCCGTCCTGTTTATGATGATCGGAAATTCCGTTCCGTCCCCTCTGATCGCCGTGACCTCACAGGATGAGAATCCGGTCTCTTCACATACATCAACGCTCTCCTTCACCTTTGCTACGTCCTCTTCCCGATACATCTCCTCCGGTCGGATGGTCAATAGATCTTCCCTCGTTCTCTTGAAGATTCTCTCCCTCGCGAGATTTACGTCTTTTCTATCACCCTCCGGCGTGTATAGGGTTGCGGAAATGGGTAGAGACTTGAATAAGCTCTCAGCAAATTCTTTCTCTTTTTTTAATTCTTCTTCTCTCTCCTTCAATTTTGTAAGATCGGAAATATCCTGTGCGGTTCCGATCACATTAGTTATATTTCCCTCTCTATCTTTTATGGACGTGAGATTTACTATAACTGGTGCTTTCGTTCCATCTCCCTTTATAACCGTAGCTTCACAGGAACCAAAACCGGTCAGTTTGCAATCCTCTAAAGCCGCCTTTATCTTTGGAGCGTCTTTCCTCTCATAGAGTTCTTCCATCTTAGCGCCAATGTACTCATCTCTGCTCCTCCTGAAATAATTTACACAAGCCAAATTTGTATCTATTCTTCTGCCTTCTGCGGTCATCAAAGATGTCGGAATTGGTAAATTCCTGAATAAAGTTTCTGAAAATTTTTCCTTCTCCTTCAATTCTGTCAGATCGGTAGCCGTAGCTAAAACATTGACAACATTGCCATCTTCTTCGATCGACGCAAAATTGAGCAGTGCGGGGCAGGTCGTACCGTCGCCCTTTATACAGGTAGCATCACAACTTGAGAAGCCGACTCTCTTGGACTCTTCCAAGGCATCTTTGATCCCCTCTAAATCCTCTTTAGCATAAAGCTCTTCTATTCTTGTACCGAGGATCTCATCTCTATCGCGCCTGAAAAATCTTTCAGTGGCAGGATTTGTATCTACGCGCTTTCCTTCTGGAGTCATCAAACTGGCCGGATTTGGCAAATGTTTAAATAAAACTCGTCGTTTGGATGGGGTCTCCTGTGCCGTTCCGATCACGTTGATTATACTGCCCTCCTCGTCTCTTATCGGCGAAAAATTTAGTATCGCTCTTTTGCCATTTTTAAGGGTCGCCTCACCCGTCGAAAATCCGGTTCTCTTCGCCTCCTCAAACGCTTCTCTTATCTCGTCGCGCTCCTCGTAAAGATCTTCCAACAAAACTTCACCCAGCTCTTCATTAGATATGCCAAAAAAGTCTTCACATCTACTATTTGCACTTATTATCTTCCCATCGAGCGTCATTATCGACATCGGTGTGGGAACGGAGTCCAATAATCTGCCCGTAAACGCCCTCTCTTTCTTCAACTCCTCTCTACAGTTCTCTAAATTATCTTCGTTTACGTCCATTTCTTATCTCCTCTCCTTCATCACCGCTATATAAAAAGATAAAGGTTATTCTATAGTTTAATATATTAACAATAGCATATAAAATTTATGATTTAGCGATATATAAAAAAACTCTATACGAACTCCTCTGACCCATATAAGAGATTGGATCCCTTTTGTGCGAAGGGCATCGGGTTTAATTCTTCAGCGCTTCCATGAACCTCTCTTTTATCTCCAAAGGTTTCATCGGAACGTTTAAAACATCCCTATTTCCAGGTTTTAAGACGATGTGAACGAGCTTTGGGCATCTTTTTCCCTCTAGCTCGCTCAAAACCTTCAAAACTTCGTCCATCTCCTCTCTCCTCGATACCTTCCATGTATCTTTAATTCCAAACGCCCTTGCGATCAGTTCCAGATCTATCTTATCATAAGAGGAGGTTATCTGGCCCCCTGTTGAACCGTGTGCACCGTTATCGAGCAAAAATATCGTCAGATTGGATGGATAATTAGCAATATCTATGAGGGCATTTGGATTCATCAATATGCTTCCGTCCCCATCCAGAACGATCACCTCTCGTTTAAGATGGATCGAGACGCCGAGCCCGATAGAAGATGCCAGACCGAGACTGCCGAGCATATAGAAATTTGTTGGCTGGTCTTTTATCGCATACAACTCCTTGCTCGGAATACCTATATTAGATATGACCGGTTTTCCATCAAGATATTCTGAGATATAGGATATCGCTTCGTAGCGTGTCATCTCAGGATCTTTGAATGATCTCTCATATTTCAGTGAAATCTCGATCTCTCTTGCCGGATATTCGATCTTTGTTTTTAACGTGCTTCCTTTCCAAACTTTTGGAGAGATCAATGCCAGATAAGGTGTATTTTCTTTATAAGCACCTTCTATCACGTTTTTTATCTTTTTAATCTCTTTTTTTTCTTCTATTGTCTCATAGGGTATCCCCGTTGCATCCAAGATCTTCGGAAGAGCTCTTCCGAGTGGAATCTGTGCTGGAATACTCTCCTCATATACGCCGCGCCAGCTCGCGAGGATTGGTATCGCTATTCTGTATGTTTTACATAAGGAGGTGATCGCGTTCATCGAGTTTCCAATGCCAGTGCTCTGAATTACCATCGCCGCCTTTCCACCCGCGAGATATATCCCGGAGCATATCCCAAGTCCGCACTCCTCCCGCGTCAATTTTATCTCGTTGAAGTGGGATGAAAGTAGGTTAAGCAAGTTCTTTATCTTCTCGCAGGGAAGGGTGGTGACGTACTCTATCCCCTCTTCTCGCATCACGTTTAGTATATATTCTTCAGGGTTCATTCTTCATACCTTCTTATAACGCCCTTCCTCATCACCGGAACGACGTTGTATCTATCGATCTTGGAGATGAATTCAACGTCGCTCTCATAACCCAATTCGATCAGATGTTTTGCCGTATTAGATTTGAAGATGCATTCTCTCAAAAAATCTCTCTTTATCTTTAGTCCATCATTTAAATTGGCATAGAGTGAAAATGCGACCGCTAAATCCTCTGTAATTCCATGTTCGCTCCCCATAGCAATTATATTTGCATTTTTATTCTTATTATTTTTTTTATTTAATGTATTCTTGATCGCCGTCAAATTTAAGCTTGAGCAGATGAGAGCGTCTTTCATCTCTATCAATCTTTCCGTCGTGTTCGTCGTCTTCAATGCGAGCTTCTCTATCTTCGATCTCTCGATCTCTTTCAACAGTTCAACGGGAGAATTTCCTATATCAAACTTGGGCAACTTGATCCCTTCATACTCTCCTGCTATGGTGTATCCTTCCTTTTTCAGTTCAAGTGCCGCCTCTTCTGTGCCTATCGGCACGATCTCTGTTACCCCACTTGCCAATGCCGTGACGATCGTGCTCGATGCCCTCAATACGTCGATGACCACGTTCAATTCATCTTCCTCAAAAATCTTTGATTTTTGGGATCTGCTCAAAAACGAAGTTTTTGGCATGCCACCAACGAAGTTGGTCAGCACCACGACGAAGTCGTCAGGACTCTTGAATCTGCCGATACTTATCCTATAATTTGCCAAACGTGTCGCCTCTAAATCCTCTCCTCAATGTCTCGAGGGGGACCACATCATCCGTTTTTATATTGCCCAAATTAACATCTGAGCCAAAGTTTAATATCAAATAAACCTGCTGACTCTTCATAGGCGCCTCAAAGATGATATTTTTCAATCCTATTTTCTCTATCAACTCTCTTGCCATATCTTCCTTGACATTCCCCTCTCTATCAAATATGCCGATGCCTTTCCCTCCCTCTCTCGCCTCTATGATCACCTTAGATGCACCAGCAGAGAGATCGCTTTTCGCCTCATCAATTCTCTGATCGATTGTAAGTTTTGCGTCTTCGGTCGGCTCCTTCTTTCCCACCTCTGAAAATACTTCAAAACCCATCTCTATTCCCCTTCGAATTATTTTTGCCTTCTCACCCTCGAGATCGATTGAACCATCCGATACCTCGATCGAATTTAGGCCTATCCTTTGAGCGTATCTCAAAAAATCATCGACTCTTCCCTGAGAATATGCGATCTCAAACAATGTTCCTCCATTACTCACGAGGATATCATTCTCTTTATAACATGCAATCTTCTCTTTGATCGTACTCTCCTGACAGAACCTCGACGTTCCCCACCCAAGCTTGATCACATCGATATAATCCGCGTATTCCATCAGATCGTCTGCGGCGTTACGACCAAGCCCCTTATCTAACACCATCGTGAGCCCCGCCTCCCTCGGTTTTCTCTCCCTATCTATCATATCCAGTATATCAAACGCCTTCATCGAATCACCCAAAGCGAGTTTACATCTTTCCCTCAAAATCTTTCAATACCCTCTTTACAAATTCATCGTCCATACCATCCCTTATTATCTTTTTATCGACCAGATCCACTACCGTGGAAGGCACCCCGGAGACCTCACCACCATTGACCACAGGAATATCGAATGGAATATCCTCTGCACATTTGGGTGGTTCTTCTCCCGAGATATTTGCGCTCGTTGAGGTAATTGGACTCCCGAACTTTTTGATTATATCTTGGGCAATCGGGTGTTCTGGAAGTCTCATCCCGATCTTTCCCGTTCTTCCCGTCAATATATCTGGAACCGATCTTTTCTTCTTTAAGATCACCGTGATAGGTCTTGAGAGAAGAACCCTCACCACATCTCTATTTGGCAGAAAAGCAAAATCTTCCATCATATAAAAATCTGAGATCGCGATCGATATCGGTTTATCTGTCTGCCTCTTCTTGAGATCAAATATTTTATTTATCGCCCTTATAGAATAGATATTTGCTCCTATGCCATAAACGGTCTCAGTTGGATAAGCGATCACTTCCTCTC
>CABGHG010000060.1 GCA_902158735.1 Candidatus Methanolliviera sp. GoM_oil | reverse complement strand
ATATTAAATATGGCGGGATCGGACGACATCGGGTTGCTGTTGAATAAGATTATAATGTTTATATCTAAAAACACGCTTGTAACTCCCTCAGGTAGGGAAAAGGAGATCCTGGGGTCTATTGGGGTGCCGTGTGTGGACGCAGACATAAAGATTATAGACATGGAGACCGAAGACGAGATACCTATGGAAAAGGTTGTGAAAGAAGGATTAACGGGAGAGATGTGTATAAAAGCCCCCTGGAGAATGATTGGATATTGGCCGGACGTGGGATCTGGAACCGATGAGGAGGGATATGTACACACGGGAGATGTCGTAACCGTTGATGAGTGGGGGAGAACGTACATCATCGATCGGGTGAAGGAGATGGTGAACATCTCTGGATACAAGGTATATCCAAGGGAGATAGATGACCTATTGTGCGACTACCCGGGCGTAGAAGAAGTTGCAACGATAGGCTATCCTGATCCGGGAAGACCTGGGAGTGATATATTAAAAGTCTTCATCGTTACGACTCCCGATTGCAAGGGAAAGCTGAAGAAAGAAGATATAATGGATTATTTGAGGAGCAGGATCCCCCCGTATGCGGTTCCAAAGGATGTTGAGTTCAGAGATGAATTTCCAAAGACCTCGACGAACAAAATATTAAAGAAACGATTGAGAGAAGAGGAGATAAAGAAGATGAGCTCGTATTATACGCATTACTCGTATTATTCTATCGACAAAGAAAGGAAAAAGTAGAGGTGGTGGGTTTACGGGGTGTGGGTTTGGGGTAGAATCTCGGTCCCAACATTCTCTCCTCTCATCACCTTGATTATATTTTTTGGTTTCCTCCCATCCAATACCATGCACGTCATATCTTTTTCCAATAGAAAGCTCGGTAGAAAATCGTCCACGCACGTTTTTCCCATCCCCAAGAGTTCTTTTGCCTCTATCCCTCTCATCAAATGACCGTCTTTATAGATACCTTCCACATCTGTGGCTATTATCAATTCTCCCCCCATCTTTTCCGCGATCCACGCGGCTATCGAATCTGAGGTGACTGTCCAGCTGTGAGGAAGTTCGTCATTTTTCATTAGCGCTAAATATGGGAGAAAGATCGCGATATCTCTCTTCTCCACATCTTCAAAATATTCCACCGTTTTTATGCCAGATTCAGAATAGAGAAGATAGCCGTATTGGTTCATTCCAAGAATCGCCATCCAATGGGCAGAATCATCGTCCAGGTCAAATCTTCTCACCGTATCGGCGAAGACTCCTCCACCCGGGACGATGACAATTTTTTGATGGTTCTCGCGGGAGAACCTCTTCAATTCCCTCAATATCTCTCCTCTGTAGTCTATGAGGCTTCCTCCAACCTTGACTACGAACATGCAGGATAAAAGTTTGAAGTTACATATAAAAAAATGGATTGGAGAAATTTGACGGCCGTCTGTTTCCATTATAGTTGGGGCAAGGCTATGAAATTTGATAAAAATGTTATCAAACCTCTTTATTAGATATAATTAAACATAACATCTCAATGGGTGTAGCCCTACACCCTCTATCTCGTCCGCCTCGACTTTCGCAAAAGCTTTCGGGATTGCTTTTCTAATTATATTTAAAGCACCTTGAACGTCTGCGTTTATGATCATTCCTTTTGCTGATCTAAATAATCCACGTTTAAAACGTCTGCCAACGTATTTTTCATGATGCTCTACCGATTCGCCATCTAAAAAGCTACACTTTGATGTATACGATTCTTCTTGAAGGATAACGTTTATCCCTTTCTCCTCTGCTTTATACTTTATCGGGTTGATTAGCATATAGAAAGGTATTTGAACGAAGTTTTGATTATTCTTTTTACCGATATCCGCGTTTTGCTTCCAACCTTTGTTATTCCCGATAACCAAAGTTCCAATATCGTTTTTAACGCAGTAATCAACGATAAACCTGCTAACTTTATGTAAATGGTCTTTGATCTTTCGAGAACGTTTATCGAATAACTTTTTAGACTTTCTACCCGTTTTCTTTGGTATCTTCTGGCTTTCGTATATCCTCTGGACTCTTCCCATCTCTTTATCATAGAATTGATTTATCGACTTACATATCCCACCTTTAACAACAATTGGTTTCTCTCCAATGTTGTTTCCCATAGCTACAAGATTTCTTACTCCTAAATCAATTCCGCATATTTTGTTTTCGTCTAAATCTTCTGGGTCTGCCTCCTTTTCATATACAATCTCAACAACATGCCCAACACCTTTAGGAATTACCCTTACTTCTCTTAAATTGGTTTCTTTGTCCAATCTTATCTTTACGTTTAGTCCAAGCAGTTTAGGAAATTTGAGACTTCCATCTTCTTTGATCTTACACTGTTGGTTTGTTAAGACTAAAATATGTTCTCCGTCTTTCTTTTTATACTTTGGCAGGTTTGGTCTTGCCTTAAACTTCTCTGGCTCTTCTCCCCATACTTTTATCGCCTTAAAAAATGATTTCCACGATTTATCTAATAAACGTAGAATTTGTTGAGCCGTTTGAGCCGGTAAAGATTTGTAGTTCTCTGATTCCTTTAATCCTTTATCCAACTCATAGAACCTTATCCATCTTCCAGTTTTAAAAAATTCTTGCCTGATAAGATAATTTGCTTCATTATAGAGATTTTTAGATACGTGGGCTAAAGAACTAATATTTTTATTCGGTTTCATCCATATCTGTTCTGTTCTCTTAAATCTCATCTATATCGTCTCTAATCTGATTTTAGAGTATTTAAATCTATCTATTTTAATCTGATTATATTGAATGTCCTCAAAAATCGAAGATTTTTGGGATACGGAAATCGAAGATTTCCGACTAAATACATTTTAAAGTATTTTATTTATTCTGGCTGACTATAATAATGATGGCTTGATCTCAGATTGAGAAAGATTAAGAGAGATTAAGGAGAAGATGGAAAAGATATTGAAAAGGGAATAAAAATATAGATAGGTAAAAATCATGTACGATAAGAAGTTAATTCGATATACATGAGTGATCCGACAGTGAAGGAGAGAAGAGGAATGGAGCCTAAAAGAGTTGATGGTTATGCCCTGGAGCGGATGCGTCAAGAGGAGGGGATTAGGGAAAGGGTTGATGAGAAGGGTAACAGATGGGTAAAAGTTTACTTCGGTGGAGGAGCTCACTTTAGAAACTGGTTAGAGCAGTATATAGAGATTTATGGAGAGGAAAACGTGGAAGTAGAGGAGGTGAATTGCACTGGGCTTAAGTGTTTTGAAGAGAGCGGTGAAAAGGCATACAGAATCTGGGTGAGGGAAGAAGTAACCAAAGAGGAGAACTAAACACAGAATAACGTAAACACAGAATAACGTAAACACAGAATAACGTAAACACAGAATAACGTAAACACAGAATAACGGGTATGGCTAATTTGAAACCGAGATAGTACCTTTACTTTGCGATGATATTTTGTGGGTTTGTAAGGGTAGAGAGGGAAAAGAGTTTTTGATGAAGAGGAATGACGAGAGCGGGTAAAATCTTTTTATGAAGGCTGGTTCAACCGAACTGAACATATATGAATAATTGGGAGAGATGAAAAAAGTTGAAGAAAAAAGAAAAGATAAAGTAGGACGATTATAGTCAAATAGTAGGACGATTATAGTCAAATACCAAACTTTTTAAAGTAACAATGTCATCTCATATTATGGCACGTCCCATAACTATTGAAATCAAGAAAGATGTAACAATGGATGAACTTGACAAGAGAATTTAGGTCAGTGGAAAAAAATGTGAGAGCACTCAAAAAGACTCTATTTTTTTAAATAACACTCACGATCAAACCTGCAAAGCATACAGATGCCGATAAAAGATCTTTCACATCCACAAACTCATCTCTCGTGTGTGCAATACCGTCTTTACCAGGCCCAAATAGAACGGTCGGTATATATTTCTCGGCGAAGAATCTTGCGTCGCTGCATCCGTCCATGCCTATTACATCTTTTGTTTCTCCAAAAACCTCTTTCGTAACTTTTTTTAAGATCGAAACGACCTCTTCATCCTCGGATATCTTCATCGGCAACATCGAAATTACCTCCTCAACGTTCACTTCTTCGTTCTCCTGCTTTACAATCTCCAAGATTTCATTTAAAACTTCCTTTCCATCTTCTCCTGGAATTATCCTCCTATCAATCTCGAATACACATCTATCGGGCACGACATTTACCCTCTCGCCGCCTTCTATCTTCCCGACGTTTATCGTGGGTTTACCGAGGAATTTATCCTCTTTATCAAATTTTGACTCTTCAAGAGCAGTAATCATCTTTGAAGCATAATATATTGCGTTCTTTCCAAGGTGCGGCATGCTCCCGTGGGCGGATCTCCCCGCGACCGTTACCCTGTATATCGCGGAACCTTTGTGGCCTATACATATCTTCAGATCCGTCGGCTCGGCAATCACACACATCTTTCCATTGAGCCCCTCAACTATCGAGCCTGCCCCGTTTATGCCACCCGTCTCCTCCTCGACCGTCGCTGTAAATAAGATATCGTCCCCGATCTCGACGCCCTTTTCATGAAGTATCTTAAGGGCAAAGATCATCGATGCAAGTCCCCCTTTCATGTCGCACGAACCTCTGCCGTATATCCTTCCGTTAGATAAGAACGGTTCAAACGGCGGATGTTTCCATCCGGATTCTTCGGCGGGAACGACATCTATATGACCATTCAATATCAAAACGGGATCTTTTTTCATCTTTTTTTCGCTTGCCAAGACGTTTTTCCCGATCATCTCGACCGAAAAACCGATATCTTCAAAAAAATCTTTTATATAAGCTGAGATTTCTCCCTCTTCTCCGCTGACGCTTTTAAATCTGATCAAATCTCTTGTGAGGTCTATAAGCTCTTTCTCTCTATCTTTAATCTCTCTTTTTATCTCTTCTATATTCATTGGCAACTCTCACATTTTATTCATCGCGTCCTCGGCCGCATCGACCGTCGCATCGACCAACAGAGAGAGAGCTGGCTCAAAGACCCGTTCCATCTTCAAGATCTCTCTCGCGCTCATTCCTCTCTTTATCGCAATCGTTAAGGAATTAATCCTCTCTGCGGCACATTCACCTGAGACCACCTGGGCACCCACGAGATTCTCACCTTCATCAAAGAGCAGTTTGACCGTGACCGGGAGTCTTCCCGGATAATATCTCGCTCTCGTAAGTTTCTTGCTCTTTCCTGTCACAAGATTTATTCCGAATTTTTTTGCGGTTCTTGAAGTTATACCTACGGATCCAACCTGAATATCTGCTATCTTCGTCGCGTTTGGACTTACGCAGGGCTCATACGTTAAATCTCCACCTGATATATTATCTGCAATCACCTTCGCCTGTACCACCGCGGTGGATCCAAGTTGGCTCAATCTCGGGCGACCTGTGACGTGATCGATGACCTCAACGCAGTCTCCAAACGCATACACATTCTTGAGATAATTTCCACTCTTAACGTGCATCTTAAAATCCGTTATTATTCCTCCGTTTTCTCCGATCTCTATCCCCGCCTCTCTCGCCAGATCCACGTTTGGTCTGGTTCCTCTTGATACGACAACAATATCTGATGGAATATCCATCCCATTAACAGATATCGATCTGACTCTTCCATCTCCATCTATCGAATCTATCTTTGAATGTGTTATCAGTTCGATTCCTATCTCGTTCAATCGGTCTTCCACGATCTCTGCCATATCTGGATCGAAGGTAGAAGACAAAACGTGATCATGCCCGACGAGAACCTTTGTATTTAGGCCATTCTTTGATAAAGCTACCGCAGCGGAGAGGCCAATGCTTCCTCCCCCGATCACCACCCCATCTTTTGCATCTTTCATCGATTCTTTTATCTTTAATCCATCTATCTCGTCGCTGAATGTATATACGCCCTTGAGATCGATCCCCTTTATCTTTGGAACGTATGGCTTTCTCCCTGTGGCTATGACGAGATCATCATAAGATAGAGACTCATCCTTTGTCATCACCGTTCTATCGTCCAAATTTATCTCTTTAACATCGGTATTTACTCTGAAATCGATCCCCTTCTTCTTATAGAATTCTTCATCGTGAAGAACGATATCATCATATTTGAGTGTCCCTTCTAAAAAATAGGGCAATCCACACGTCGAAAAGGAGGCGGCATCTTCCCTCTTTATCAAGGTTATATCCGCTTTAGGATCCCTCTTATGTAAAAACTCAAGTAAATTTATTCCGGCTACGCCTCCACCGATAATGATCATTTTCCCAGCCATCTGATCATCTCAAAGTGTTATCACCGTTCTTGCATGAGCCATCATCTCTGCAACCTCTTTAAGCTCTATCACCTCTATCTCTTCAGGTAATTCTACTTCCATAAGCTTAGTCCAGGCATGGCACGCATAGAGCGGCACCCCCCTGTCCTTTGCCATCTTTATCAATCCGATGACGCTCGTAGGTATCCTGCTTTTATCCGCGTTCTTTCGTATCTTGGAATCATAGTCTTTGAGTAACGGCGAAAATTCACATCTATCCTCTGCTATCGCCGCGATCGCCTCTTGCATGAATACGACCGCAACGTCATATTTATCCTTCAACGTCGCCGCTGTTACGAGGTTGCTTAAAAGAGCGTTCATCGTGCCATCGCGGCATATATATACGATCTCGTGCATTTTTTCATATCTCCGGTTATTTTTTGATCGATATAAATTTAAGATTATTTAATTCTTTTTATCCAATCGCGTTTGCCACCAGTTCTGGCAGATCCAGTATTTTAATATTGTATCCTTTCCTTCGCTTCACATCCGAAAACTGGAAATTACAGAAGGGACATGTGGTTACTAAGAGATCTGCCTCTTTCTCTGCATCTTTTAGTGTTTTAGAACCGATCTCTATCGATACATCAGGAAACTTTGGCTTCACGCCTGCCGGGGCACCACAGCATCTATTTTTCTCCAATTCGACAAGTCTTATGCCTGGTATCTCTCGAATTATCTCGCTCGCCATCTTGAATATATCTTCTTCGATGTTGCACGCCTTATGTATCACAACTGTCTTCTCCGTCTCGTTTTTATCGTTTTTGAATTTTATCTTATCTTCCTTTATCAAATTATATATAAATTCGATGATGTTCATCTCCTGAATGTCCCAGTCGATGATAGATGGATATACGTGTGAATAGATTCTATGGCATGTCGCACAGGCAGCGACGATCTTCTTTGAACCGACCGATTCGATTGCCCTCTTATTCTTCTTTGCATTCTCTGAGACGATCTCATCCTTGCCGTTATCCCATGCAAAAGAGCCACAACAGACCTCTCTATCGCCGAGTATCGTAAAATCTACTCCTGCCTCTCTCAATATCTTTACGGTCGATCTGGCTATGTTGGTGTTGATCATCGACGCAAAACATCCGGTCATATAGACATATTCCGCGCTCGGCTTAAAAAATGATTTCTCTGTCCATTTAAGCCTTTCAGAAGGCTCTTTATGGATTGAAGCCCCAAGATTCAGGACATTTTCGGAGATCTTCCGGTGCGATTCGGGTTCTTTTCCCAATTTTACAATCTCCTTCCTTGCTAAACGGACGATCTCAGATATTTGAATATCTTCTGAGCATACAGCTTCACATGCTCTGCACCGCATACATGCATATATGTTATCTATCTGCTCTTCTTTAAGTTCTCTTCCGTCCAATATGTCCTGTGCATCTCTTATCTTCTTGCTCGGAGAATATTTATCCGTGATCTCCGTTACAGGACATACATCGTCACATACACCGCATTCAATACAGGATTGTAGTGTTATAGCATAATCTGATAGTTTCATCTTTCCTCCTATATTTTCTCTTCTCTTATGTCTCTACCAATTTATATTTTTTTCGATTCCATTTTTAAATGTTCAGCTGTCTCGAGTTGTTTCTCTCCGCTCGTCTCATAGTACTTATAAAAGATGTTTTCCCCTGACTTGTTGAAGAGGAATACAACAGCTTTGGTGGCATCTGTCAACCTCACTTGAAATTCGTCTCTCCTTCCGTCGAGTGGGAATTCTATAGCGCCTTCTGGGCAATTGCCGGCACAATTAAAGCAACTTGTACACTTTTTTCATCTATATGCGCTCTCTCTTTCTAAATAAGCAGATCCGACTACTTCAGACCAATATTACTAAATCTATGCAAGAACCGCACAGATAAATGTGATAGTCTAAACATAGATGGAATTATAATGCTAAAGGATACTTTGGAGCGTCCACCCAAAAAAGAGCACTGAATTTTACGATGAATAGGATAGTAAAGGATAGATCCTTGACCGAATAAATAAGAAATAAAAAATTGATAATATAGTCCCATGAGAACAAAAGTTTTGCCGCATCAACCCAATTTTACACCTAAATGCCAAAAACGACAAAATAACCCCTATGAAACTATACTATAACCTATCTCAACCTCAAAGATGCTTCCAAAAAGTTGTTTTATATCTTCTCCACTTTATCCGCTTGAAGCCCTTTTTCACCTTCCACAACTTCGAAACTTACTGCTTCTCCATCTTCTAGGGTCTTAAATCCATCCCCTGCTATGGCAGAGTAATGTACAAATATATCCCCAGTTCCATCCTCGAGCTCAATAAAACCATAGCCCTTACTCGCGCTAAACCATTTCACTGTTCCTGTCTTTCTCATCTTTTTACCCTTCCTTTAATTTAGGTGATTAGCGGTTATTTTTAGTCCTATAAAAAACTTTCTATCGTGTAAAGTAAAGCTTAATTTGAAAATATAGATACCAATAGTCTGCCCACGTAAAAGCTTTATTAGATAAAGTCATAAATTTTTACCAGTGAAGAATAAAGAGCTGGCACAGATATTCAACCGAATGGCGGATGCCCTCGAGTTTAGGGGAGAAAATCCCTTTAAAGTTGGTGCATATAGGAAGGTTGCCAGAAGATTGAGCGATTTATCGGAAGATATCGAGATAATAGCAAAAGAAGGGAGATTGTGTGAGGTTCCCGGCATAGGTAAAGCCATCTCGAAGAAGATCGAGGAGTACCTCAAAACAGGTGAGATGAAGAGCTACAAGGATACTCTCTCTAGCATTCCAAACGGATTATTGGATCTGATCGAAATTCAAGGGATTGGGCCAAAGACGCTCGGCTTGATCTATAGTCGGTTGAACGTTGAATCTATGG
>CABGHG010000059.1 GCA_902158735.1 Candidatus Methanolliviera sp. GoM_oil | reverse complement strand
TTCTGTGGTCTAATAATGGATAGAGATCAAAACGCTGCGATAAACATTCTAAAAAGAGGTCTTCGAAAATCCAAAGGATTTTCGATATGCCAAAAATCTTCGATTTTTGAGCAACTAAGGAATGTAGGGCAGGGACTGCCCGAATTTAAGCCTGAGGACTTCTCAAAGAGAAGGATGATACAGGAAGCCTCGCCCTTTAGGGCGGGGTAGTTCACGGCTTTCCGCTTTGGCGGACGAGAACAAATCCTACATGCTCCAAAGCTCTAATCACTTTGTCAGCAGGTACCCGAGGAATCTTTCCCCTCATACTGCTACTTCCAAAGAAGTGATGCTGATAGATTCAACGATAGGAATATCCTCTCCACACTCTATCCTATCTTCTATATATGAAGGCGAATAATCGTCTTTAATGTTTTCCAGCGCCTCCTCGTGAACTACCCCGCCTTAAGTATAACAGCCTTGAAGCGCAGGGCAAAAGGCAAAATATCCGTCTGCATCCTTTTCAATCACTACAGAGACGCGATAGCTCTTCATAATTTTACCTCAAATGTTCTTCTGTCAACATGATTTTAGCTTTTCTTCTTGAAGAAAGATGGCAGATGAAGGGCGTATGTCCCATCCTTCTTCTCAATTATTATCTCGTCTCTTCTCAAGAGAAGATCCAAATTTAGCTTGTAAGATCCATCGTTCAACATCTTAATGCTCTCCACATGCTCTTTTTCCTTACTCTCTATATCGTTCTCATCTATGATATCTATCTCGCCTATCACATCTTCCAGATTTTTTATCTTTTGGATGTAGAAAAATTTCTTGCCTCCGCAGGAGCATCCCTTAAGCATCCTCGGGTCACCATCTTCATATACCCTTCCACATCGCGCACATCTGTGCGGCATTCAAAAATCCTCCTTGAGGATTTGCAAATATCTTATACCTCAGATATTAAGGCAGTTATTAATCCTCTGTCCTTTTTAATCGTTTTAAGCTGATTTGGTGAACCTATGACGGTTAGCCTCGCCTGTGATTTACCTCTTCCAAACAATCTATCCATCAAAGATCTTCTCTCTTTCGCGGGATAGCTCTCCATCTCTATTCCCACGAACTCTGGAGATATCTCCACCATCGTGGCTTCTATCAACTTTGCCTCTTCCTCGGGCATCAAACCCCGCTCGAGAACGAGTATCTTTCCCTCCATGACCCCATCCAGGATCATCCTTATCTTTTCGGCGGAGGTCATCGACGCCAGCAGATCCTCAGATATCATATCTACACGAACCATCTTTTCACCTGAAATGTTCGTATATGTCATCGTAGAGCTTATCCATATTATTCCCCTTCAATGCGGATATTGGAACGACGGTGTGTTGCGGAAATGCCTCAATTATCTTCACCGGAGAGGCAGTCGGTAGATCTATCTTATTTGAGACTATCAGCATTGGAAGTCTTCTCGCCTCCATATTTCCTATGACGGTGATATTGACCTGCGTGTATGGGTCTTCAGTGGCATCCATGACGAGTAAAACCCCATCCAGATCGTCCAACCATCTTATAGATTCTATTACTCCCTCCGCGGCTTCTTTAGCCCTCTTCTTTGCCTCCTCCTCTTCCAAACCGTAGCTCAAGAAGTCGCGAAAATCTATCTTGGTTGCCAATCCGGGTGTATCCACGATATCAAGCTTAATAGACGATCTATCAACATTTATTTTAACGTCTCGTCTCCTCTTAACCCTTCTTGTCTCATGGGGTATATCCGAGACGGCACCCATATCCTCTCCTGACCAGTCCTTGATAATTCTGTTGGCAAGCGTTGTCTTTCCCACATTTGGGGGACCATAGATCCCAATCTTTACCGATCTTCTTCCAAATATCTTACCCACCCAAAGAGAGAACCTGCCCCTAAGAGACGACCACATCCCCAATTTAAAAATCTCCTATCTGCAATCAGCGAGGATCATTCTCTTATTTCCCCCGCCATTTATCTCATCTCTCAACTCACGCATCTTTGCGACCCTCTCTGCAAACGCATTATGCCTGTGAATGCTCTCTTCATTGATCTGTTTTATAGTCACGATCGCTTCATCGGGCAGATGGGCAAATTTTTCCACTACATTTTTTGCCATCTCCCTGACGCAATCTTCGACGAATTTTGGATTTTTATGGGCATTATATACAAGCACTCGCTCGTCGGATCTCTTGAGGAACTCAAATATGGGTGAACTCAGCGATTTCTCTATGACCTCTATTATATCGTCCAAGGATACATCGTAGCCTTCCGAGGTTTCTATGGAGATTATCCCCCTTCCCCTCTGGTTATGTGTCGCCATCGGGAATCGGGAGATAAATTCTTTTATCTTCGCTTCATCTACTCCGATCTTTCGTAATTCTTCTATCGCCTGCTCCGTCATCATCTCTTGAGCACACGGACAGGTGGTCATACCCACCACTTCCGCCCCGATCATCTTCTTTATCCCCTTACCCCTTTCCGCTGAAGCCTCGGCAAATATATCTATGACCTCCTGGCATTGCTGTTTCGTCACAGGGGTTCTTCTTCTCACCACGTACTCGCTCTTCATTCTCGTCTCGCTCCTCTGAGCGTATTCATGCCTGTCAAGAAGTTTTTTTGCTATCTCCCCGCACAGATCCTCTATCATATATACCGGAGATGCCGTGGCTTCTTCCAATACCTCGTTCATCGCCTCAAAGTTCCTCGATAGGTTGGCTCCCTTCCTATTTGAGGGGAGGTCAACAAAGATATCGAACTTCGATATGAGAACAATTGGTCTTTTATCTTTCCTTGCCACCTCCACGAGTTTTTTAACGTCTGTAACTCCAACACGGTTTAGATTTACCATCACATCTGGCGACGTTGCCTGAACATCCGGAAGACGTATCGAGATTATCATCACCTCTTCATTAGACTTTTTTCTTCTATAACAAAAATGTTTTATAGCGTTATTTAATTCTATTGAAACACTTATGGAATATAAAATAAACCTTCCCGAATATGTTTCCATCTTTGACACCACGCTTAGGGACGGAGAGCAGACGCCAGGAATATCATTTTCGGATAAGGCCAAGATGAAGATCGCAAGACAGCTGGATAAACTCGGAGTTGATATCATAGAGGCTGGTTTTCCATCTTCCACAGAGGGAGAAAGATCCACCGTAAAGAGGATATCTTCTTTAAATCTTGATAGTGATATATGCGGACTTGCGAGGGTAGTTAGAGAAGATATAGACGCATGTATAGCGTCCAATGTAGATATGGTTCACGTATTCGTCTCTACTTCCGATGTACAGATAAATAGCACGATAAAGAAGGGAAAGGACGAAATTTTGGATTTATCTTATGATTCTGTTAAGTACGTCAAAGATCACGGGATAAAATGTCTCTTCAGCGCGATGGACGCCACGAGGACGGACGAGGGATATCTCTTTGATATATATAAAGCGGTCGATGATGCGGGAGTGGACATAATAAACGTTCCAGATACCGTCGGGGTGAGTTCTCCATTCAAGATGCACGACCTCATCTCAGAGATATCAAAACATGTAGATGTTCCAATAGATGTTCACTGCCACAACGACTTCGGTTTGGCCGTTGCGAATACGTTAGCCGCCGTAGAGTCAGGAGCAAAAGAAGTACAGGTTACGATGAATGGGATAGGAGAGAGATCTGGAAATGCGAGTCTTTCGGAGGTGGTGATGGCTCTACACTCAATTTACGGTGTGAAGACAAATATAAAGACTGAATATCTATTTGAGACCTCCCGATTGGTAGAATCATATTCTGGGTTCAAACTTCCGCCAAATTTCCCGATAGTCGGAGAGAATGCATTTTCCCACGAATCTGGTATCCATGCCCATGGTGTAATTCAAGACAGCAGATCATTTGAGCCCGGAATAATGACGCCGGAGATGGTTGGGCATAGAAGAAGGCTCGTTCTCGGAAAGCACACCGGAAGGCACACGATAAAAAAGATGTTAGCAGAGTACGGGATATCCGTTAGAGAAGACGATCTGAGAGAGATAACGGAAAGGGTAAAAAAACTCGGAGATAAAGGCAAGAAAATTACGGATACAGAGTTCTACGCGATGGCAGAAGCGGTCATTAAAGATATACCAAAAAGAGAACAATATATCACGCTGAACGAGCTTTCGGTGATGGCTGGAAATAAAATAACTCCCACCGCAGTTTTAAAGGCGATCGTGGATGGAGAAGAAAAGATCGGAGCCAACGTCGGCGTAGGTCCGGTGGACGCGGCGTTGAAGACGATACAGGATATCCTTGGATCTAATATAAGACTGAAAGACTTTGGAATAAATGCGATCAGTGGAGGATCGGATGCCCTCGCAGAGGTGACCATAAATGTGGAAGACGAGATGGGAAATACGGTGAGCGCAAGGTCTGCAAGGGAGGATATTATTATGGCATCCGTAGAGGCATACATATCGGCTGTAAATAATTTGATGATCAAGAAGAGAATGAGAGATGGCAAGGGAGCATCGACGAGAACTATCTGAAGATCACGGACGAAATCCCCAGAAATCATCTTGGAAAGGCTATCAAGGCTAAGTTGAGGGGAGATCTAAAGGAAAAAATAAAAGCAGAGCGATGAAATCGGATTAAATTAAAAGGTTATATAAGATCAAGTCCATCTCTCGATTGAAATGCGGGGGATCTTCTTACACGAAAAGCCAGTTGAAATTTTGTCCGCAATAGCGATTCTTAGAGATCCCTCTATATCTGATATAGCGAGAGAGGTGAAAAGTCCATTTGCCCATACCACAAAGACGTTGAAGAGGATGGAAGGTCTTGGGTTAATTGAGATTGAGGCAAAAAAGAGGGCTAAGATCGTCAGATTAACGGATAAGGGGTTTAAAGTTTATGAAAAGTTCGTCGATCTTTTATCCCTTTTTGAAGGCACAAAGATGGAAAGGGGGGACGAAAGTTCCTTTCAAAAACTAAAAGAGATGGAAGGTAGGATTGAGAAGATAGAGAATGCGAGACCAGAATTACTGGCACCCCATTTGAGAGATCTGCGGTTGATGAAGAGAGAGATTAAAAACAAGATAATTTTGGAGCAGATCACTGTATTGGAGAATAGAATAGAGACCAAATTGAATCGATATTAAGGCTTATCCAATAGATCATATTTTTGTTTTCTGGATTGGTGGACTGTCTAATTTTTGAAGATGGAACTACTGATCATGTTTTTTAGAGACAAAAACCTGATGTATTAATATGTTGCAGATGGTTCAGCTCTCATCATGCTAACAGAGTCATGCTCTTAGATTTACTTGCTAAGAATGAAGTGGATGTGATAACTAAGATGACGATTCAGGAGATAATGGATGGAGGGGTACTATCGATCGACAAAGACCTCAACAAAACGGTTATTGAGTATGAAACGGTGGTTCTTGCAGTGAGACAAAAACCCCCAAATGAACTTTACAACTCTATAGATGGCCATTATTTAAGGTCCAACAAGGCAGTTGACGGTACAATTTTAAATTTTTATGTTAAAAAGAGGGAATTAATAGATAGATTTAAATATTGTAAAAGCATTCAAGCATAAGGGGGAGTGGGATACAAAATGATCGAATGGATAGTGGCAATTCCAGCGATTTCTATATATTCTATCGTCGTATATTTCAGATACAATAAAATTTCGAATAGAAACAAGAAACTGCAAAAAATGTTGAAGGAAGGAATTGAGAGAGAAAATAAGTTGGAAGAAAATAACAATATGTTAAAAGGGAAATTTAGCAGGGTAATAGGCGAAGGGGATCGATCAAAAGAAGATTTTGAGCATTTGAAATCTAAATTTGGGGAGGAGAGGGGTCGATTACAAAAAGAGTTGAGTGGATCTATAAATAAGAATACAGTGTTAGCGGAGGAGTTGAGCGATTTACACCTGAGAATTGATAAAATCGATAAAGTTGTAAATACCGTGCAGAAAGAGTTGAATGATGCTGTAAAAGAGAGATTCAAACTGAAAGAAGATAATAAGAGGCTACAGAGAGCGTTGAGCGAAGCTGTAAAAGAGAGAGGTCGCCTGCAGAAAGAGTGGGGTGATTCTTATCCTGAGATCCAGAAGAAAGTGATTGAACTCTATGCCCGAGTCGATAAAGTTGTAAATACCGTGCAAGAAGCATTAGACGAGAAAGAAGAAACAAAGGGAGAAGAAAAATACGAATACGGCAAAATCGCGGTAAAGACGAAGCAGTGATTATATCTATCAAAAAGAAAGAATTCAATGAAATAAAAAAATTACTGTGAAATTATAGGATTGATGATGCACACATCGTCAATTATCTTGTTTATCTCCCCTTTGCCCATATAGGGTTTTGTTTCTATGAACATCAATTCAAACGACTTCTCTATCCCGATAGCACCGAGTGCTTTCAACGCCATGCCAGCATCCTCTCTCTCCAATAATGTGGAATAAAATTTATCCCACAACGCAAAAACATCCCTCAACATCTCTGTGTACTCGTTATCTTCCAATTTATACGTTAAACCTACCCCTTCCTGCGCCAACAAACTTATCTGCTGTTTCACAGATTCTAAAACTCCCAATTCTTTGAGATCTTCCCAAAGTCTGTCCTCTGTTACACGCCCTCCGCGTTCTTCAAGTAGTATGACCGGTAGAGAAGTCTTACCCTCTGATATGTCCTCCTCCAGATCCAAGAGGTCGTCGATCACCTGAGAGAGTATTCCTACCAACTCTCCACATCTGCTGATTATCTTCTCTCTCTCGGGTCCTGCGTGTGCCGCCTTTGCGGCAAGTTCGGTATGCGTCTCGGTGATTGCCCCCGCCTTTTCAGAACAGAGTTTCCAGTACTCTTCTTCGGTAAGGACATTCCTCTTATTTCTTATTATGTCCCTGTGCTCGCCTCGCAATAATATATCTAAACGAGTCAGTGCAGAGGAAAGAGCATCCCTATCAAGGCCAACATGAACCAGCTGTTCCATGTACATATCTACGAGCGTGTGTGTGGCAATCAGTGTTTCATTCACACCATATTTGGCCCAGATAGCCAATCTTCCTTCCCGCTCCTCCGTCTTATCGATGACGTCATCCAAGACGAACATAGCCTGCGTGATCAGACAGGATGCCACCGCAACGTCGTAAGCCATCTTCTCATCCGAGCTCAACCCCATAAATCCACAGATCTCCAATGCCGCATCCCATCTTCTCTTAAATATCTTTGAAGAGTCTTCGAGCAACTTCTGGTATGCAAAGTTCTTCTGTGATATGACTTCTTTCACCATCGAGTTAACCCGGATCGTAACATCGTCCACGAACTTCTCTATATCCATTTTAAATATCCTCCCCGTTTGCCTCTCGAGTGGAAAAAGACTTCAGCGGTATTACCATTACTTGGATCAAGTCTCCCTCTTTTATTCCCATCGCCTCTGCCTCGGGATCGGGGATGGTTATACGATTCTGTTTTCCCACCCGTACCTTAAACAAAGAGTTTCCGCGGACAAAATCAATAACGGTGTCGCCTATCTCACCTCTAACTTCTTTGATTGCTCCAGCAAGACCAAGATCGATCCCGTATCTATTCATAAGATCAGTCATCTTTTACACCCAACCTGTATATATATACAAATTTCAACCATATTAATCTTTCTATTAGGACGAATTGTGGTTATTAAAACTTTTATATGACATTATATGGTATTTTATGACACAACATTCTGCCAACCCTCTATCCCCGGTTGTGTTACCTACGAGAACAATATCGAAGAGGCGATAGCGATGGCAAAGGAAGCTATCGAGCTATACATAGAGATCTTAAAGGAGCATGGCGAAGAGATACCAACAGCGGAAGGAACTCTGGAATACGCCCTGACGGTAGAGGCTTATGCCTAAACTCCCTCTCATTACTCCTCAGAAAATTATCAAGGTACTCTAAAGGAGGGGATTCGTACTGGATAGGATTAAGGGAAGCCATCATATTTACTACCACCCTGAAACGAAAAGAAGAGTTGTTATGCCTCTTCATAAAAGAGACTTACCAAAGGGAACATTGCTTGAAATTTTAAAACAAGCAGGTATGAGGCATAATAAATATCATAAAACAAATTTTTATGGGAAGAAATACTTAGGTGATATTATGGAGAAAAAGATTGGAAGGGGCATAATAAGGCTGAAGATGGGAGATATCACTAAAGAAGAAGTGGATGCGATTGCAAATGCCGCAAATTCAAGTTTAATGGGTGGAGGAGGAGTAGATGGGGCAATTCATCGCGCAGGCGGAAGAAAGATACTGGAAGAATGCAAAGAGATCGTCAAGGAACTTCCGGGGAAGAGGCTTTCTCCGGGGAATGCGGTCATCACGACCGGCGGAAATTTGAGGGCAAAATACGTGATACATACGGTCGGCCCGATCTGGCATGGCGGCGACAGAGGAGAGAAAGAGACGCTTGGGAATTGCTATATGAATAGCTTGGAATTGGGTAAAAAGAAGGGGTTGAGTGAAATTTCTTTCCCGTCCATAAGCACGGGGGTATATGGCTACCCAGTTGAGTTAGCATCTCAGGTAGCGATAAAAGCTGTTGCAGATTTTTTAAGAGAGAATGAGATGCGAGTAAACTTCGTTCTCTTTGATGAAAGGACATTTAAGGCGTACGAAGAAGCGTTGGAGAAGATAGAATAAGCCCAGATAAGAGATGCTCCGGACGGGATTTGAACCCGTGTCGTGGGATTGAGAGCCCCGCATGATTGACCGAGCTACACTACCGGAGCATTTAGAGGAATATTCTTGCGGTCGAGCGATTTTATGATCGTTCTGTTCTTCGCATTTGTGACATCGATATTTAAAACTTTCTCTTGTATCGCTCTTAGAAGCCAGTATGAAACAGAAGGTTAATATACAGACGTGCAGGAACGTGATAAGGTGGGTAATAGGAGATATGAAGAGATTGAAAAGGCGGCAAAAGTATTGGGGTTGCACGATACCGCCACGATGAATGAGATAAAGGAGAATTATAGGAAGTTAATGATAAGATGGCACCCCGATATATGCAGGGAGAACCAAAAAAAATGTGAGGAGATGGTGCGAGAGATCGCCCATGCGTATAGAATTATTATCGATTATTGCAATAATTATGAGTATTCATTTAGAAGGGAAAATATAAAGCGAGCGAGATCTTAC